>JANPAK010000120.1:0-3785 GCA_031429925.1 Variovorax sp. | reverse complement strand
AGAGCTAGGCGACATCAATGCCGTGGGCTTGGACTACAAGGACCTGCCGCGCGAAGTCAAAGCAGGCGATGTACTGCTGCTCAATGATGGCCTAATTGTGTTGGACGTGACGGCCATCAAGGGCGAGGCGGTTCATACCGTGGTTCGCTTGGGCGGTGAGCTCTCCAATAACAAAGGCATCAACAAGCAAGGCGGAGGCTTGACGGCCCCAGCGCTGACAGCCAAGGACATGGAAGATATCCGCACGGCCATGAGCTTCCAAGCGGATTACGTGGCGGTCAGTTTCCCCAAAAACGCCACCGATATGGAAATGGCAAGGCAACTGTGTAATGTGGCTGCCGCAGAGTACAAGCACAAGCCTGGCTTGATCGCTAAGATTGAACGCGCCGAGGCCATCCCTAAGCTGGAGGAAATCTTGCGAGCCTCTGACGGCATCATGGTGGCGCGCGGCGATTTGGCTGTGGAGGTCGGCCATGCGGCCGTGCCTGCACTGCAAAAGCGCATGATTAAGATGGCTCGTGCGATGGATAAAGTGGTGATTACCGCGACGCAAATGATGGAGAGCATGATCACCAACCCCGTGCCTACGCGCGCCGAGGTGAGCGACGTGGCCAATGCCGTGCTTGACGGCACGGATGCGGTGATGCTTTCCGCAGAAACGGCTTCTGGCAAGTTTCCACTGGAGACCATCAAGGAAATGAGCTTGGTGTGCGAGGCCGCCGAAGCTGCAGAAGACGTGAAGCTAGACGCCAACTTTACCGGGATGTCGTTCGATCGAATCGACCAATCGATTGCCATGGGTGCCCTGTTCACAGCGCATCACCTGGGCGCTAAGGCAATTGTGGCGATGACCGACAGTGGCTCAACGCCCCTGTGGATGAGTCGGCATCCGATTCACGTGCCTATCTATGCCATCACGCCCAAAGAATCGACGCAGCGCAAGATGGCCCTGTACCGCAACGTGCGACCCCTCTTCATGGAGGCGGTAAGCGACCGCGACAGTGCGCTGGCTGCCGCCGAGGCGCATCTCAAAATGCGCGGCATCGTCAAGAGTGGCGATGTGTATGCCATCACCTGCGGGGAGCCCATGGGAGCACCCGGCGGCACCAACATGCTGAAGATTTGCCGCGCCAGTTGATCCAAGCAGGGATGCCACGCTCAAGCGCTTGGCATCAAGCAATCAAAAGCCATCTCCGGCTTGCGGCCAGAGATCAATTCGGCAATCGCTTTGCCTGAGCCTGCACCGTGCGTCCAGCCCAGCGTCCCGTGGCCAGTGTTGACCCAGAGCTTGTTCAGCTTTGTTTGGCCGATGAAGGGGATGTTGGTCGGCGTGGCAGGGCGCAACCCGCACCAGTATTGCGGTTTGCCGCCTTGCGCCGGAGTGCGCGTGTCGGCCACGCCTGGCAAGATCGTTTCTATGCGCTTTAAGAGCATTTCGCAGCGTTTTTGCGCCAAAGGCGTATCTAAGCTCAGGTCATAGCCACCGACTTCAATCGTGCCTGCCACGCGCAAACTGTTACCCAAGCGTGTCATGGCGATTTTCTTTTCGTCATCGATGGTGGAGACCTGCGGCGCACACTCAGGCTTCAAGAGCGGCAATGTGACGCTGTAGCCTTTGCCGGGATACACCGGCAGATTCACGCCGACGCTTCTGAGCAACGGCGCGGAATAACTGCCGCAAGCCACCACCACCGCATCTGCATGAATTTGGCAGTTTTCCCCCGTCGTTCTTGCGCGAAGCGCTACTGAATCGATAGCACCTCCAAGTTTGTGTAGGCTGACAATATCGTGACCAAAAAGAAGCTGGGCACCGAGCTGAGCGCAGCGCAGCGCCAATTGGCGCGTGAATTCTCTGGCATCCCCCGATTCGTCGCTCGCGGTGTATGTGGCGCCCACAATATTGGATGCAAAACTGCCAAACGCGGGCTCAATGCGCAGCAGCTCCTCGGTGCTCACCACCTTGCGCTGCACGCCGTGGCGGTGCATCAGTTCAGCCGCTTCGTTCGCAGAGGAGAAGGCGCGCTCATCGGTGAAGATGTGGGCAATGCCTTTCTCGAGGCGGTTGTATTCGATGCCGGTTTGATCAACGATGATCTTGAGCGCATCGTGGCTGTAGCGCCCCAGTGCCACGATCTGCGCCACGTTGCGCTCAAAAGCAGCATCGTTACAGTTGGCCAAAAACTCTAAGCCCCAGCGGTATTGATGCCAGCCTGCGCCCAAAGGAAACTGCGGACGAAACAGCAGCGGCGCTTCGTCTGAAAACATCCATTTGAGCGCTTTGAAGGGCGCATCTTTGTTCGCCCAGGGTTCGCAATAGCTCACCGAGATTTGCGCTGCATTGGCAAAGCTCGTTTCACTCGCCGCTTCTTGTTGCCGATCCACGAGGGTAACCTCATGACCGGTTTGCAGCAAATGCCACGCCGTGCTCACACCAATAATGCCTGCGCCAAGAACGAGTACTTTCATAGGTTTTGATCATGCCTGAGCTTGACGACGAATAACAGTGAAATTAAACTCTTCGGATTAACATTAGCGGAACTAATAATGAGCAGCTTTGATCCAGATGCTTTGGAATGCCTTGCCGCCATCGTGGAAGAGGGCGGGTTTGAGCGAGCGGCGGTGCGCTTGTCAATCACCCAATCGGCCGTCTCCCAACGCCTGCGCTCGCTGGAGGCGCAGGTCGGCACGGTGCTGATCGTGCGCAGCCGCCCACTAAAGGCCACTTCAGCTGGCCAATTGCTGCTCAAACACACCAAGCAAATGCGCTTGCTACGGGCAGATCTTGAGAAAGATTTGAAGGAATTGGCTCCGTCAGGCAGCGGCGGACGTGAAGAAGAGCGCGTGTCCATTGCCATCAACGCAGACAGCATCGCCACCTGGGCGCTGGACGCGCTGGGTGATTTGGTGCGGGATGGTCTGCCGCTCGAGATCATCACTGACGATCAAGATTTCACCCAAGAGTGGCTGCGCGGCGGGCAGGTGCTCGGCTGCGTCACCACGCTTAAAGCGGCCCTGCGTGGTTGCAAGGTTGTGCCCTTAGGCGCTATGAATTACATAGCGGTTTGCGCAGTAAATACGAAGGCTGAAGGCCGATTTGATCTCAAAAATGGGTTAACGGCACATAATTTTCGGAGTCTTCCCTTCATCGCCTTTAACCGCAAAGATGACATGCAAAGTGAATTTGTGGCACAGGCATTTGGATTGAAGCGGGTGAGTCTGAAGCAGCTGTTTGTGCCCAGCTCGCAAGCCCAGGTGCGCGCGGTGCGCGACGGTTGGGGCGTCAGTGTTTTGCCACAACTGACCGTGCAGCCCGGCTTGGACACCGGCGAATTGGTCAATCTATTGCCGGGGTTTAGTTTGCCCGTGCAACTGTACTGGCATTGCTGGAATTTGGAATCTGTGGTGCTGGATAACTTGACGCATGCGCTGGCCAGCAGCGCGAGGCGATTGCTGAAATAAAAAAACCACTGCGCTTTTGGGGCGCAGCGGTTTCGCGATGAAGTAACGAATTACTTGGGCATGATCACGGTATCGATCGCGTGAATCACGCCATTGCTCGCTGCCACATCTGCAGCCACAACCTTTGCGCCGTTAACGGTCACGCCGCCAGCGGTAGCCAAGGTGATGTCTTGACCTTGCACGGATTTCACCATGCCTGGCTTGACATCTTTAGCCATCACTTTGCCAGAGACAACGTGATACGTGAGGATTTTGCTGAGTGCAGCTTTGTCTTTCAGCAAAGCATCAAGCGTTGCTTTCGGGATTTTGGCAAACGCCGCATCAGT
>JANPAK010000119.1:0-3967 GCA_031429925.1 Variovorax sp. | reverse complement strand
TTTCCTGATGCAATGGTGTAATCATATGATGATAATACCTTGACTGAACCTAGGAAAAACCCGAATGAACGACTCAAACAACAGCTCCGGCAAAAAGCCTCTGCGTAGCCAACAATGGTTTGGCCGGCAAGACCGCGATGGGTTTGCCTATCGCAGCTGGGTCAAAGGCAAAGGCGTGCCGCATGATCAGTTTGATGGCCGCCCAGTGATTGGCATCTGCAATACCTTCAGCGAACTGACCCCCTGCAACTCGCATTTCCGCACCTTGGCCGAGCAAGTCAAAATCGGCGTTTACGAGGCCGGTGGTTTTCCGCTCGAGTTTCCAGTGATGAGCTTGGGAGAGACGCTCTTGCGCCCCACGGCGATGCTATATCGCAACTTGGCCAGCATGGATGTGGAAGAGAGCATTCGCGGCAACCCGATTGATGGCGTGGTGCTGCTCATGGGCTGCGACAAAACCACGCCCTCACTCATCATGGGTGCAGCCAGCGTGGATCTGCCCACGATTGGCGTGAGCGGCGGCCCCATGCTGAATGGCAAATGGCGCGGCCAAGAGCTCGGCTCAGGCACAGGCGTATGGAGCATGAGCGAGCAAGTGCGCGCAGGCACATTGAAGCTAGCTGATTTCTTTGAAGCAGAAAGCTGCATGCACCGCAGCCACGGCCATTGCATGACGATGGGCACAGCCTCCACCATGGCCAGCATGGTGGAAGCGCTTGGCGTCGGGTTGCCGGGCAACGCGGCCTTCCCTGCTGTGGATGGCCGCCGAAATGTGCTCGCCCGCAATGCGGGTCGGCGCATTGTGCAAATGGTGAAAGACGATTTCCAGCTCTCACAGATTCTTACGCGCGAAGCTTTTGAAAACGCGATCAAGACTCTCGCTGCCATTGGCGGCTCCACCAATGCGGTGATTCACTTGCTGGCGATTGCAGGCCGCGTGGGCTTTGATTTGAAGCTGGAAGACTTTGATCGCCTCGCTTCCGAGCTGCCTTGCATCTTGAACTTGCAACCTAGCGGCGAGCATCTGATGGAAGATTTTTGCTACGCAGGCGGCCTGCCGGTGGTGATGAAAGAAATCGCCTCGGTGCTGCATATGAATCACGTCACAGCCAGCGGCCACACCGTGGCAGAAAACGTGAAAGACGCTGAAAACTACGATCCTCGTGTGATCAAAACGATGGCGCAGCCTTTCAAAGCCGCAGCAGGTATTGCCGTGCTCAAAGGCAATCTCGCGCCGCGCGGCGCGGTGATCAAGCCCAGCGCGGCCACGCCGGCCCTGATGGTGCATACCGGTCGCGCTGTGGTGTTTGAAGACAGCGATGATTTTCACAAGCGGATTGACGATGAGGGCTTGGACATTGACGAGACCTGCATCATGGTGCTGAAAAACTGCGGCCCCAAGGGCTACCCTGGCATGGCTGAAGTCGGCAACATGCCCCTACCACCAAAACTTCTGCGCAAAGGCATCACCGACATGGTGCGGATCTCCGACGCCCGCATGAGCGGCACAGCCTATGGCACGGTGGTACTGCACACCGCCCCGGAAGCGGCCGCCGGTGGGCCACTTGCTGTGGTGCAAAACGGCGACATGATTGAGCTCAATGTGCCGCAGCGCAAACTTCAGCTGTTGATTTCTGACGATGAGCTCAAGGCACGTTTGGCGAAATGGACCCCGCCTGAGCCGCCCCTGAAATCAGGCTATTGGAAGCTCTACATTGATCATGTCAATCAAGCCGATGAAGGCTGCGATCTGGACTTCTTGCGCGGTTGTCGCGGCAGCTTTGTGCCCAAAGACAATCACTGATGTTCTGGGAGAACCATGAGCAGCAAGCGATTTGATGTGGTGGCCATGGGCGAAGGGATGGTGGAATTCAACCAAACCACGCCCGGTCTGCCGACCTACCTCCAAGGCTTTGGTGGCGACACCAGCAATGCCGTGATCGCGGCCGCTCGCGCGGGCTCGCGCTGCGCGTATGTCAGCGCAGTTGGTGATGACGCTTTCGGTCGCCTTTTGATGAATTTATGGCGCACAGAGGCCTTAGATATTGCACAGATTGCTATTGAATCAGGAGCATTGACTGGCGTGTACTTCGTAACTCATGGCGAGTCTGGTCACGAATTCAGCTACCGCCGGGCCGGCTCTGCGGCTACGCGGATGCAGCTGGGCGCCGCGCAGCGCGAGGTTTTACAAAGCACACGATGGCTTCACTACTCTGGCATCTCCCAGGCGATATCCCAAAATGCACGCGAACAATGTGCCATTGCCGTGCAGTTGGCCAAGGCCGCGGGCGCCCGGATCAGTTTCGACTCCAATTTGCGGCTAAAGCTCTGGTCGCTCGACGAAGCCCGAGCGCACATGATTCCAGCAATTGCTGGCTGTGACTTGTTTTTACCAAGCTTGGATGACATGACTTTGCTTACTGGCCTGAGTGATCCGCAAGCGATTCTGAGGTGGAGTCACGACACAGGTGCAAGGCAAGTTGTGCTCAAGATGGGTAACTCTGGTGTCTTGGTTAGTGATGCCAGTGCCGGGCACCTTATTGCACCCATCTGTGTACAAGCGGTGGATGCCACAGGTGCGGGTGATTGCTTTGCGGGCAATCTGCTCGCTCGCCTCGCTATTGGCGACGAGTTGCAGGCTGCAGCGCGCTATGCCAACGCTGCCGCCGCTTTATCTGTGCAAGGCTTTGGCGCCGTCACACCGCTTCCCTTGCCCAAAGCCGTCCGTGCGCTACTGACGAACCGCAACTTGCAATCGCCAACGTAGCGCGACGCGAAACCCGTTGCAACAAAACGTCACAATACCCATGATTGAAGTCCTGTTTTCTTTGTAAACACCCACGGTAATAAAAAGTATCTGAGCATGTCAATACAACCCCAGATAATGGGGGTATGGGCATTTCCACCTCACATCCGTTCATTGCTGTTGACTGGGGCACATCTAGTTTTCGTGCGGCGCTGATCGCTCCGGATGGGGAAATCCTCGAAGAGCTGGCCCATCCCCGCGGGATCACCAGTTTTAAACAGGGAGAATTTGCGCCATTTCTTATTAGCGCTTGCGCGGGCATGACCAAAGCAGGCGGGCAGTCATTTGTCCTGTCGGGCATGATTGGTAGCCGCGACGGCATGGTCGAGGTGCCCTACTGCGCTTGCCCCGCCGCCCCGATGGACATTGCACGCGGCGTGCGCTGGGCGGTCAAGGACCGTGTGGCCATCGCGCCGGGTGTTCGTTCCGACGAGGACGACGTGATGCGCGGTGAAGAGACGCAAGTGTTCGGCGCTGCCGCCGTGCTCGGACTGCGTGACGCCTTCATGGTTCTGCCAGGCACGCACAGCAAGTGGGTCAACTTAGAGGGTGGCGCCATCATGGGCTTTAACACCTTCATGACGGGTGAGTTCTACGCCATGCTGGCGCAGCATTCCATTCTCTCGAAAAACCTTGCGCAGCATTCGGTAGCGTTCGAACCGCAGGCGTTCTTGCAGGGGATTGATGTCGCATGCCAAGGAGAAAGTCTGCTCAATACCGCTTTCGGCGTGCGCGTGAAAAGCCTGTTCAAAAAACTTGCGCCAGAGCACGCAGCAAGCTATCTTTCTGGATTGGTAATCGGCGAAGAACTCGTATCAATGCAAGTGCAACCGGGCGCAGAGATTGTGGTAGTCGGCTCGCAGCTTCTCACCGAACGCTATCAGTTGGCTTTAGAGCATCTCGGAGCTCATACGCAGATGTTAGGCACGCAGGCCGCGTGGGCAGGCATTTATCAGATCTACCAAGCACTCGCGCTGAATCGCTAGCGCTTTCGCCAGCCCCCCGACAAGACCCATTGCACGCTGCCACTGACGAGCACCATCGCGCCATAGGTCAGCATCTTGCCGTCACGCCCGGTCACAATCAACCCGATCATCAAAACAGCCAAACATGCTCTATAATTAATTGCGCATTGCGCAATGGCGGTGTGAGCTTGTGCAG
>JANPAK010000118.1:0-6412 GCA_031429925.1 Variovorax sp. | reverse complement strand
GTTTGTAAGCATCTCGGATGGTGGGTCCTTCTCGATTTTTAAGGGCTGTGATTAGGATTACATTGCTGTCGTAGTCGTAGACGATCATGATGTAGTTGTTGCCGTTGCTGGAGGGTGCAATGAAGCGACCAGTTTGATCAGAGTATACTTGCCCAGTAGGTTCGAAAACGAGGGCATAGCAGTAGTGAGTGCGTTCCATTTCATCGGGAGTTGTCGGGAAAATGTCGTCGTTGGTTTCGAGAAATTCGGGTGCCGTAATGGATTCAACGGTGATGATTTTTGGCTTGGTAGAACGGAGATTCTGTCGGACCTGGTTGAGATGTCCTTTGACCATGGCAGCTGATGGTGGTGGATGCTTGCGTAATGTAGTGGCTGATAGGCCAGGGAATCCATTGATATAGCCTTTTTGCAATGCTGTTTCAAGTGTGGCGAGAACGGGCGAAAATAGTGCGGCGTGCGAGAATGCGACTAGCTGCGCTGGTGTCGCGCGGCCAATGGATGAGTTGGCAGAATGGGGACGTGGGGGTGTGGGTGCATTCAAGTCGAATATCCAAAGTCGAGTGGCTTGGGTACGGGTGCCAGTTAGTACGATTTTGCCTTTGTATGTCACGATGACTTTTTCGGCGTCAAACGCTACAATGCAGCCGGCGTCACACAAAGGACCAATCGCCACGAGGGAATGCGAGGCAAGTTCTGGGACAACATGAGCGCTGCAGGCCGCCCGTGGCAGGGATGGTATGTCAAGTTCACCAGTATGCGTTGAGTACATTACTGCGCCATTCGGGTTACTGATGGCGATAGGGGCGAGTGCAATCTTCTTATTGAGTAAGGGCATATCAACTGCCATAAAATGTGAGGTGCTGCCGGTGTCCGCGATGGCCGGCTTGGCTGTTTTCGTAGAAGTAGTACCTGGTGGAGTCGCGTTGGCGCCTTCAGTTGGATCGTCGGCGGGCGTTTGTGCGATTGGTACGGGAGTTGTTGTTGGGGCAGTGGTTGGGCCTTCATGTTTTTCAGTTTCAGTTTCGAGTCTAATGGGAGGACCTTTACGTGTAATAGAAGTAGAGAGTAACGTTGATTCATTATTATTAGGACTGTGGTTACTATCATTTATGTTATCACACACTAGAGGCTTCCCTCGCCATCAGCTTCGAGGAGCGCCTCCACGACCAGCAGGTGCGCGACCGGGGGGAGTAGTGGAACCACCAGCGGGTGCGCGACCAGGGCGAGGACGTCCACGATTGTCAGCAAGACGCTTGTTGATGAGATTGCATCCACCCATCATGTTGAGGGCAGTAGCATCCCTCTTGTGGTCCGTACAAGGATGGATGCACCCCAGACTGGTGTGCGCTGGGTCGGTGCTGAGGCCGTGGGTGTAGCAATACCACATGGCTGTGCCATCGACTAATGTACCTCCTGCTGCGGCGTTGGCGCTATGGAAACCGGCATCTTTCGTGGTGAGGAGACGAACGCGCTCCTTGTTCGCTGCATTAAAATGTTCCTTGAAAAGGACCAAGGTCTGCGTCGGAAGCGTAGGATGATTCTCACGCCAACGTGCACACGCGGTTCCGAAAACACCAGTGTTTTGTAGGACGTTAAGGATGGCGGCAATTGCGGTCGCTTCGGTAATTGGATCGACGTCACGGACGAGGTCGCGGCATGTCTTGATGCGTTGCCAGAGTGCTTTCATATCGGTTCCAGGTGCAAATTCGCTGTGGAGCAACTTGGTGTTGTCTGTCAACATGTCCACGGTGAGGGTTCCGTATTCGGTACGCAGGTAAGTCAACATGGTTGTGAATGTGATATTAGCGAGACCTTCGCCAGCGACAACCAGGTCGCTGAAGTAAATGGCGTCCACCGCCGTGATGAGCTGGGTCTTGAGCTGTGCCACACCGGCATTGTAGGCGTTAGCGCGTGTTTCAGCGGCCAAATGAGCACGGTTTGTTTCCGTGATCTGCGGGGCACTCGTTGCTCCTACGGCATGGCCTGGATGTGGGCCTGGATGGACAGGAGCGATGAAAATCGGCGGGTTGCCCGGGAGGGCCTGGTATGCTGCGGCGGAAAGAACAACGAACAATAGACCATACTCGGGGTGCCCACCGTTGGTGTGGGACTGGGCATTCGCATACAACTCTTCACCGAGGGTTTGCAAAGTGCTAGGGGTCGGTTCCCCGATGATGGGCGTGAGAGACGCGTGGGGAAAGACGTTGGGAGTGACGGCGGTTGTCATCGTAAGGGTCGCGGCGGCGGCGAGGTGGGAGGCGTATCGGGTTGATAGCGTATCAGTAATGGCACGTCGTTGGTGCTGATACAAGAAATTTTTTCTTACTAGCAAATGTTGAAGGAGTAGAGTGTTGTCTACAAGGGTTTGCTAGTAAGTATGAGGTCATTATGCTACTCTACGTTCAGCGGTCGGTATCTGGAATAGTATGTCGGTAGACGGTAAAGGTAAGCGTAGTAATCCGCGGTAAGTGGTAACGGTATTGCCGCCCGGCGTGCCCGGTCTACAATACACCCTCACAGATTCCGGTCGTTGTCTGTGAATCGTTGACGTTACGAGTCGGGAGGCTCGTCGTCTTGTAGGCAATCATAATAGTTTTTGGATTGCAGTGGTTTGTTTTTGTCATACAGGTAGCGGGGGCGCATGTCGCGATGATGCGCAGTTGGATGATGCTTGGTAAAGTAGTCCGATTTGTTGCCTGAACCGGGGGCCCAGTACACATAGAACTGTTTTTGGCGGACACGATCAACTATCCAGTAGAAGCGCATGTCGATCGCTTTGGAGCGTTTTTGTTTGACAGTGCCATTGGCGATGCCAAAGGCAGTACTGTTGTCTGTTTTGATGGCGGTTGGTGGTTGGGGATGGCCCAACTCTTCCAGACAGATTCGAATGGGGCAGGCTTCTTTGGCATTATTAAATACTCCACCAAGCTCAGCTTCGGCGGCGCTGGACAGTACTTCTCGCATGATTTGACAGGGGACGTTGATGGCGCCATTGTGCGTTGGTGGTGGATCATCTGCTTCTGGCGGTCTGTCCCAATCCTTGGGCATGTCGCTAAGGTAGTGGTAGCCAGCAAATCGTGATCGTGCTTTGTTTTCCGAGAGGTAGGAGGTGTCGCTATCTAGCCAGAGTACCATATCACTTGCAATGAAACGCACGGCTGCCTCGGGGTTAGAGGCGCAATAGTTCAATAGCTGGGTGACACGTTTCATGGTGTCTTCTGTAGCCTCAGCTTGTAAGGAGGCGATGGTACCAAGCGCTGGTAGCATGGTCGCATCCACGGCGCGAGCATAGAACAGGAGGCAGCCAATGACTTCTTGGACACGTTTCTTGTCAGCAGCATCGAGCGCTGGAGATTGGTCAGGCTCGGGTGCAAATTGTACTTTGGCTCCGAATGCTGGTTTCTGCCAGGCGTGTGGGGCATCCTGTCGTCGGTGTGGTGGCGGATGCGCAAAGCGTTGGAGAACACGTTCAATGTAGCCAGGCATAGAGATATCACACGTGCGTGCCTCATAGTCCCAGTCGAGAGTTAGGCCACAGTAGCGTTTGCCTTCCCAATCCTTGGTTACAGTGTATTGTTGCTCCAAAGCTGCCATGAGATGTTCAGCATCGTCGCGGTTGGTGTACTTGACGCCAAAATCATCCACGACGAGTGCAAATTGAATTGGTCGAGTTTTGTGCTTCCACAGTCCAGGTGTAATTGCCATTGGCACGTAGCCATGCGGTTCCAAGAATTTGGTGAGTCTTTCATTTGCGATGCGGCCTGCTTGAGGTAAACCGTACATGCCCTTTCTGATCTCGACATAAACGTAACCGTCTTCGACTAGGTCATGCAAGTTGTAGAGGTCCATGATGAAAGCTGGAATGGCCCAGACTGGGATTCGCATGTATTCGTAGCGTTTCATGGGAGTGCCGAGATAGAAATCTTTAAGGTCGCCCACCATTAATTGAGCGTTAGGGGTGGAGATGGTGCTGTTGACTAATACCTTGACTGTGGTTAGGTCGCATGTTTTGGTGGATACGTCGCCCGGATAATCAATTTTGTCGCCGCCGACAGTGAATCGGATGCGGCGTGGATTTTCTTTTTCTGGTCGAAATGCACAGACGATGCGCAGGTAGGTGGCTCGACGCCCACGGGGTATGTCCTTGCGGCGAATGAAGAACATGGTGTCAGTGCCGGCTGGTGTGTTGGGTCCGAGGCCTTGACACAAACGGCCAATTTCATCGCAGCACGAGGAGAGCCACAATTTTCCTTCACTGCAGCCAATCAATTCACGGTATTCGGCAATCTGCTCGGTGTCTGGATTAAAGGCATTACCGTGCAGGGCGTAGTCGCCGCTGGGAAGGAAACCTTCGGACGCGGCAAAGACGGCTTCTTCGGCGGTGGCTGCTGCAAAATGTGGTTGTGGGACAGGTGGTGGTTGGCTTTGGGCTGATTGTTGCTTATTGTTTCTACGTGGCTTGGTTGTTTGTTGTGCTGTTTTGGTTGTGCGTTTGGTGGCTCGACGGCGTTTTTTAGCTTGGTGGCCAGTACTGTTGCTGTAGGTGGCGGCGTCCGGGCCGTCTGTGGTGGCGTCGGACGTGGTTGGCACCCTCAGTGGTGGCGCAGGGTCCAACATGGTTGGTGTTGGAGGGACTAGAGGTAGTGGCACCCTCAGAGATGGTGCAGCGGCGGTGGCATTCAGTGGTGGGTTGCTGTTGCGTAAGATGGAAGGCAGTGGGACTGGCACTGGGCTTGGAGTATAGGTAGGGACACTAGGTGCTGTTGGTGGGCTAGCTAGGCTAGGGACACTAGGTGCTCCGGTAGGGCTAGCTGTACTCGGGACACTAGGTGCTTCCGGTGGGCTAGCTAGGCTTGTAAGCAAGGTAGTGAGTTGCTGTAGCGCGTCCACGTGGCTATCCGTGAGCGGTGCAAGTGGCGAATTGGCGGATGGATTCTGCAGTGCAGCGACAATGTCATGGAGACCAGCGAGGATCAAGTCCGTAGAGGAGGCAAGAGGCATTGGTATTTTGGAAGGAAACCATGAAATGGTGTCACAGATGCGTGTTGTTCTGGTTTCAAAAATCCACACTTTGAAGCAACGGTAAGATTCGAGGGCAGGGCCAACATACCAGCCGTCAAGGGCTTTTGGGGCCCAAGTTTCACGCGAGTCGGGCTTGACATGAGCCAGGACACGGAGCCCTGGTGGGGTCATTGGCGTTTTGTTGTAGTCAAAGTTGCCGTGCAGTTGCGCCCACGCAGATAGTTTCGGATTGACACGCGAACCTCGGAGTAAATTCAGTGAGATCTCGGCTTGTGGGAGGAGTTCGTCCCAGAGATGAATGGGGAATTCAGGATCCGTGGAGCACAAACCAGCGATAAAGTGTCCTTTGAATGTTTGGATGCACCGTTCAGCGGCATTGCGTCGATGGACGCCAGGTGGGACAAGTTGATATTCAATTTTTTCGTCATGAAAGAATTCTTTGAGCGCTTCAGAGCATTCATTGTCAAGGCGTTGGAGCTTTGGTCGGAAACCAGCTTTGCACAGACGCGCATGGATGCGTTTGTAAGCATCTCGGATGGTGGGTCCTTCTCGATTTTTAAGGGCTGTGATTAGGATTACATTGCTGTCGTAGTCGTAGACGATCATGATGTAGTTGTTGCCGTTGCTGGACGGTGCAATGAAGCGACCTGTTTGATCGGAATACACTTGGCCGGTAGGTTCGAAGACGAGGGCATAGCAGTAGTGAGTGCGTTCCATGTCATCGGGGGTTGTTGGGAAAATGTCGTCGTTGGTTTCGAGAAAGTCGGGTGCCGTAATAGATTCAACGGTGACGATTTTGGGCTTGGTAGAGCGCAAGTTCTGGCGGACCTGGTTGAGATGTCCTTTGACCATGGCCGCTGATGGTGGTGGATGCTTGCGTAGTGTTTTGGCGGTTAGACCAGGGAATCCATGGATATAGCCCTATTGTAATGCTGTTTCAAGTGTGGCGAGAACGGGCGAAAATAGTGCGGCATGCGAGAACGCCACGAGCTGCGCTGGTGAGTTGGCAGAATGTGGAACTGTGGGTGCATTTAAGTCGAAGATCCAGAGTCGAGTGGCTAGGGTGCGGGTGCCGGTTAGTACGATTTTTCCTTTGTATGTCACGATGACTTTTTCGGCGTCAAAGGCGACGATGCAGCCGGCGTCACACAAGGGACCAATCGCCACGAGGGAATGCGAGGCAAGTTCTGGGACAACATGAGCGCTGCAGGCAGCCCGTGGAAGGGATGGTATGTCAAGTTCACCAGTGTGCGTTGAGTACATTACAGCGCCATTCGGGTTACTGATGGCGATAGGGGCGAGTGCAATCTTCTTATTGAGTAAGGGCATGTCAACTGCCATAAAATGTGAGGTGCTGCCGGTGTCCGCGATGGCCGGCTTGGTTGTTTTC
>JANPAK010000117.1:0-3356 GCA_031429925.1 Variovorax sp. | reverse complement strand
GCCGGAGCTGGTGAAGCTCGCGGTGATGGCCGAGGTTAAGGACCACTTCCGCCCCGAGTTCATCAACCGCATCGATGAGATCGTGGTGTTCCATGCGCTCGGCAAGGACAACATCAAGGGCATCGCCCGTATCCAGTTGCTCCGACTCGAAGAACGTCTGGCCAAGCTCGATCTGAAAATTGAGGTGTCCGAATCCGCACTCGACGCGCTGTGCGAAGCAGGTTTCGATCCGGTGTTCGGTGCACGTCCGCTCAAGCGCGCGATTCAGCAGTCTGTGGAAAACCCCCTCTCGAAAGAATTGCTCGCAGGCAAGTTCTTGCCGGGGTCGACCATTGAAGTGGATGCGCGCAATGGTGAGATTGTGTTCGCATAAGCTTCAAGAACCGTCTCCCTCGTCTGCGCGGGACGGCTAGCTCGGGCTGTTGTCGTTGCGATGCTTTCGCGCGCGCTGTTTGTGCCGCAAGTAACGAAACAACCAGCTTCGCGGCACTTCAACGCCATCGCGAACGAAGTGCACCGCGCTGGCGTCTTGTAGAAAACGCTGCTGCAACTGCTGTGCCTGATCGTCGCCAACAAAGAGCACATGGTCGCCCGGCTGCAAGCGGGTGCTTGACTCCGGCAGCAAGCCTATGACGCCATTACGCACCAGCATGAGTGGCATGCAGGCCAGCGGCGTGCCGTCGGTGAATGGGTGAGTTTGCAGGTGGCCAATCTCAAACGGCTGGCCGTCGCTCTGGAAAAACGCGGCGAACATGCCCGCCTGCATCACGTCGCAATGAAAGCTCCACGCTCGCGGTGCCGTCGTCCCGAGTGAATCGTGGATCGTATCCAGCATGGCTGCTGCCGATTGCGCGCCTTCCTCCGCTATTCGCTTGAGAAATACGCGTAACAGTGGCACGGTGATCAATTGCAAACATTCATGCACCATCAGCTCCGCCTGCACGAACTGCAAGTCAGCATCAGCCGCACGAATCAGCACACGATCAGCGATGTGGTTCTGACGAATCACCACAAAGATATTCGGGTTCGCCCGTCGCGCCAAGGTAGTGATTGCCAGATTGGTGGCATCGTTGTCGGTGCCCGCCACGACGACTGCGGCACTGGCGATATTCGCGTCACGCAACGCATGCTCAGTATCGTCATCCACCACCACCCGTAGCGACAACGAATCGCCCTTGTCACGATGATCAACGGCTCGCCACTCGATGCCGCGTCCATCAAGCACCTTGCCGATGGCGCGGCCAAAGCGCCCGTATCCCACAATCACCCAAGGCCCTTTGGGAAGTCCCAGACGATTTGGGCATTCAGAACCCGGCGAGCCGGTCAGCCATTCCTCCAGGCGCAACACGTCCGGCGCGTCGAGATCGAGCGCGATGTTGGTCGCAAACGTGGCGAACGGATTGATGACCTCAACACCACCAAACGCGGACAGATTGCTTTGTGCAAGCTCGCTCTTCACCCGTGCGATCACCAGCAGCGCAGGCTGTAGCGTACGCGCGCCAATCGCAATGGTTTGATTCACACCATCGTCGCCTGTCAATGCGAGCAAGCCGCAGCACTCAGATCGATAAATGCCCGCATCGCGCAGCACGTCCGGGAACCGCGCATCGGCACAAATCACCTGCGCCGGCAGCGACAAATCTTCAATCTCCAGACTCGCCGCCCGATCCGGGCGCAGCTCGACCACCACCACGCTAAAACCCAAAGCGTCGAGCGCGCCTGCCATTTGCTTGGCGCTTTGACCATAGCCACACAGAATGTAGAACTTCTGGCCAATGGTGCGAACGCGCCATGCAAACATGTTGCGCGCCACCGCTGCCCTGAACGTGGTGTCGGCGGTCAGGCGAAAAATTGAGCCGAGCGTGTAGGTCCAGCCAACGACTGAGAGATAAATCGTCACAATCATCCACAGTCGCTGAGCATCGCTGAACGGATGCGGAATTTCACCGAATCCGATGGTTGTCGCGGTGTAGCTAACGATGTAGAAGGAATGAAAAATCGTTAGACGCGCGGGGGTGCCGTCGGGCAGCGCGCCTGGCATCAACGCGAGCCCGAAAACGGAAATCGCGTAGACAAGGATGAGCATGATCAGCGGCGCACGCATGCGCCGCAGGATCAGCAACAGGATATCGTTCACGAGCCGGTCCAGTAACCGGTATCAGCTGACTTAGCGACCCTGACGCAGTGTTTCGCCGATAAGCAACGTCACCGAGATGAGATTGGCGAGCAGCGCGCCGCCCGAGAGCGAGACCACCGTGGAAATCGATGAGGCGTTCATCGCCAGCCCCTGCACATAGACATGAATCACCCAAACTGACGACGCTGCAACGAGCTGTAGCGACGCGACGAGAGAGGTCGCCAGGTGCGTTGCGCCCACATGGGTGCGATCACCAAACTTGAGTACCGTCGCGATGAGGTTTACGACCACCGCAGCCCCCAATTCCATAGGGTGATGCAGGTCAACGCGCTCGATGTCGCCGATGAAAAATCCAAAGTTCAGCGTACAGGCCAATATGATGAAAAACCCGAAGATGACTTTTTCGAGATTCATGAGCGCTCCCCCTGCGACTGATTGCAATGACGATGCCGGAAGCATACCCGTGACCGAGGTCCGGGACGGTGATGCCCGTTAGCCAGGCAGGGCGCGGTTACTGCTGGTCAATATCCCAGCCAACTGCACATCATCCTTGCGCGCTTCTTCCATCACCCATGCGCGAAACAGCGCGACTTGCGGCTGCTCGACCTTACCTGTGGGTGTTAGCAGGTAATAGCCCGAGTCGCTCTTGATCATCGGCCCGAACGGCACCACGAGTCGTCCTGCGGTCACATCCAGCAGCGCGAGCGGCGCGGGACTTAACGCGACGCCCAGCCCGTCAATTGCCGCATCCAGCGCAAGCGTCGCATGACTGAAGTGCACGCGTCGTGACGCGTCAAATGCGCCGGGATTCGCGTGCTCAAACCACACATTCCAGTTCGATGGATCACTGCTAAAAAACGGCGTGTCGTCATGCAACAGCGTCTGGTGACGCAGGTCATCCGGGTGCAGCAACGGATGCGCGCCACGCAGTAATTGCGGCGCGCAGAAGACGGCGAGCGACGTTGCAAACAACTCGTCAACGCGAAACCCCGGATAGTGGCCACGACCGAACGCGATGGCCACATCCTGCCGCTCCTCGTGCGACGAACCGGCCGTCGGTTGCCCGCGCTCAGCCGTATTGCGCTCGATCAGGTTTTCTGCAGCCGAGATGTGCACATCCACCTCGGGGTGCTTCTCGATAAATCCATGCAGTCGCGGCAACAACCACTTCGCCGCGAAAGAAGGCGCGACGGCCACATCCAGGCGGTTGTGTCGCGTC
>JANPAK010000116.1:0-6898 GCA_031429925.1 Variovorax sp. | reverse complement strand
ATGGCTGTGTAGGCCATGAACACCTCGTAGCTGAAGAACAGGCCCTTGGCTTCCACACGCTTTTTCAGCTCGGCGCTGCGTTTGTCTTTGGGGTTGAACCAATGGTTGCAGTCGATGATGCCGTTGGCCGCTTCAGGGAATTCCTTTACAAACTTGTAGCTTGATGCAGCGCCGCCGAGCACCGAGTAAATTGCCTTGGGCGTCACCTTCTGCTGCTGCATCGTGCGCACCAGCAGCGCGTATTCGTTGTAATAGTTGGCCGGAATCACGATGTCAGGATTCACCGCTTTCATGCGCAGCACTATGTTGTTGAAATCGCGCGTGGGGTTGGCATGCTTGATGATTTCTTTAACTTCGTAGCCATAGCCGGGCAGTTCGCGCGCCAGCAGATTGGCTGTGCCGGTGCCAAACAGAGACTCTTCGTGAATGATCATGACTGTGCGAGCGGGCTTGCCAGCGGCGGTGTTGAGCACATGCAGATTGGCCACCGCGATCTCGGCGCATTTGCGATAGCCCGGACCGAAGCGGAAGGTGTTTTTCAAGCCACGCTCAACGATTTGATCCGCGACGCCGACGTCCACCACGTGAGGCAGGTTGTACTTGGCGGCCGCTTGCGTGGTTGCCAAACAGATCGCGGAGGCAAATGCACCGACGACGGCAGACACGCCTGCTTCGTTCATCTTCTCAATTTCTGCCGCGCCAGCTTGCGGTGTGGATTGGGCATCGCCAAGCAGGGCTTCAATTTTCGCGCCGCCTAAGGATTTGATGCCCGTCTTGTTGATGTCTGCAATGGCCATCAAAACGCCCTCGCGGCATTGCTGGCCTGAGTACGCCAACGCGCCAGTCACGGGGTGGAGCACGCCGATCTTGATCGGCTTGGCTTGAGCGCCTGCGACCAATGGGAGTGCAAGGGAGGAAGCGGCGACGGCCGTCTGCGCGACAAAAGTGCGGCGACTTGTGGAGGGGGTGCGTTGGTTCATAAGAAGCTCCTGGATTGAAGGTGAGGTTAGTGAAAGTGGGCGGATAACTCTTTGCTGACCCAGACCTTGGCGTCGATATCGCCAACACGGGACAGCTGCATGACATATTCGTAGCGATCAGGGCGATACATCCCATGCAGCCACTGCACGGGGCGGTCGTTCACGTCAAAAATCAAGCGTCGCACAGCCAGCAAGGCGCTGCCCACCGCCACGTCTAGATGTTGCGCTAACTGCACGTCGGCAAGCCTTGCCGAGATGGTTTGCTCGGCTCGCCCCACTTGAACGCCAGCCTCTTCCATGAGCACCAGAATGGGTTTTTCACCCAATTCCTTGCGCCCAAAATGCGCGCCAATTGCTTCTGGAATATAGGTGGTGATGTGGGAGAAAGGACCGGCTGTCGTGCTGCGGACGCGGACGGCTTTTTGAACGCTGTCGCCAGCAGCGATTTGCAGGGCGAGGGCGACTTCTTGCGGCGCCGCCAGTGAGCCAACATCGAGCACCTTGACGGAGGTCGCTAAGCCCATCGATACCAGATTTTCAAGCAGGCCGGTGAGTTGCGCTTTGCGTGGCATGCCGCCAATGGCGTGACTCGGCGTGGCAGCCAAACCTGAAGCCGTCGCTTGGGTACCGCGGCCAGGCTGTCGACTGATCAGACCTTCGGCCGCCAACTGCTCGAGTGCACGACGCACCGTGACCCGCGCCACGCCAAACTGCTGCTGAAAAGCCAGCTCGCTGGGCAAGCCAGCTTTGAACACGCCCTCATGCAACTGCTCCCGCAGCACCAAGTAGATCTGGTGGTATTTGGGTAAGGGCATCACGGCTGACATGCTTGGCATCATATGATCTGTTTTATTGTCCTGTCAATAGAACAAACCAAAAGATCAAAAATATTTCTTGCTATCTATTAAATAGCATTTTGCGCAATGTATATAACGTCAAATCAGCCAAAGAGCTTAAAAATCCCCATGAAAAAGCCGCCTTGGGTTGCCCCAGGCGGCTTTCTCATTTTTCGCTGACAGCGCACCCGTTTCAAACGGCTTGCGAAACTTGAAGAATTAATCTGAGCTTCGCAAGGGCTGTTAAATGATGATTACTTGGCCAGAGCCAGCGCTTTGACCTTGGCGGCCAAGCGGCTCTTGTCACGAGAAGCTTTGTTCTTGTGGAAGATGCCTTTGTCGGCCACGGTGTCGAGCACAGACTGGGCTTTAGCAAATGCTTCGGCGGTCTTGGTCTTGTCGCCAGCAGCAGCGGCTTTTTCCACGTTCTTCACAGCGGTGCGATATTTGGAGCGCAGGCTGGTGTTGGCGGCGTTGATAACGATGTCTTGACGAACGCGCTTGCGGCCAGAGGCCAGGCGGGGGTTCTTTTTCTTGGGTTTGGCTGATGCCATGATGATTTCCTTGTGTGTCTGAGGATGTTGTCGGCGAAACCTAGCATTATATACCGGTGACCTGCACTGAAACGCATGCCCCTTGTGAGCTGAAATCCGTGCGGCAAGGTCGAGGCGAGAGGGCGCGCGGTAGGGAGTTTGCAATATAAGTGCATCACACTTATAATTACTGATGTAATTGCATTGGCAAACAAGGAGCACATCATGTCTCAAGTCACGATTTATCTGGAAGACGATGCTTTGGCAGCGGCGAAGGCAGCGGCTGCGCGGGCGAAGATGTCGCTTTCTAAATGGTTTGCGCAGTTTGCTGAAGCCGAAAAGACCAAGCCACTGCGGTCTTGGGATGAGGTGTTTGCCGAGATTGATCGCTTGCGTGACCCGGAATCCGATAAAGCGCTCGATTATCTACTCGATCCTAAAACCCGCCACGAAGGACTGTTGCCGTATCGTGAGATTGATTGGGGGCAGATTTGAAATTCTTGCTCGATACCAACACCATTAGCTATGCCTTTCGCAATCAGGGCCAATGCCGCTTGAAAATGCAGGCCCAGCCCGAAAGCCAGATTTTTATCAGCAGTATCAGCTATTTTGAATTGGCCTATGGCATGGCTCTGATGCCGCGCCCGCAGGCGCTTGAGCAATACTGCCAGAGCTTGAAGCAGCGTTATAGCTGCATTGATTTGGATTTGGCATCTGCAGAGTTTGCTGGCCAGCTTCGCGCCCGGCTGCGCCTCGCAGGCACACCCATTGGTGGATACGATCTGCTGATCGCTGGCATCGCCTTGGCCAACAAGCTCACCGTGGTCACGCACAACACCAGTGAATTCAGCCGTGTGCCGGGTTTGCAGGTGGAAGATTGGTATGCTTGATACTCTGCCCTAGTGCAGAGCATCCTTTCTCCCTCAACATCATTAGAAAAATAAGTCACTCGCCTTCATAGAATCTGCGCAGAGTGCTACTAAATATGTAGTGATTGATTTATGACTTCTCAAGAAATTTCTCCTGACCTTGTGATCCAAGGCTTTGTGCCGCCTTTGAAATTGAGCGATTTCAAGCTCGCAGCATTTGACATGGACTCGACGCTGATCAACATTGAATGCGTGGATGAAATTGCTGACGCCGCTGGCCGTAAAGAAGAAGTGGCAGCCATCACCGAAGCGGCGATGCGCGGCGAGATTACCGATTACAAAGATTCGCTGCGTCGCCGCGTGGCCTTGCTGGCGGGCGTGCCGGTGAGTGCGATGGAAGAGGTTTTTGAGAGACGTTTGCAGCTCAATCCAGGGGCGGAGGCTTTGACGCAAGCTTTGAAGGCGGCGGGCTGCAAGCTGTTGCTGGTCTCAGGTGGATTTACGTTTTTCACCGATCGCATTCGAGATCGGTTGGGGATGGATTTTGCGCGATCGAATGTGTTGGAAGTAGAGGCCGGCAAGCTCACCGGGCGTATGGTGGATCAAAGCTGGGGCGATATCTGTGACGGCGAGGAAAAGCGCAAGATGTTGCTTTCGACCTGCGCCGATTTGGGTATCACGCCAAGGCAGGCGATGGCGGTGGGTGATGGCGCGAATGATCTTCCAATGATGTTGGCTTGCTCGGAGGCAGGCGGCCTGTCCGTGGCTTTTCATGCCAAACCGAAGGTGCGAAGCCAAGCAATGGTGGCGATCAATTCTGGCGGGCTGGATCGGGTGCTGACCCTTTTTGGGCAGAAATAGCTACTATTTCCATAGCATATTGCGCACTATTCATAAGGGCTATTGCCCTATTCTCTTTAAAACTTGACGATCACGCGAACAGCGTTTGCGAGTCGGTTTGGTGCTGCGCCAACCAGAGACGCGCTTGGCCGAAATGTCCGCAACCGATAAAAGGCGCGGGTGGACGCAACGCCGATAGCGGCGAGGGGTGATTGGCGCTCAGCACCAAATGACGAGCACCCGCGTTGCTGGCTTCAATGATGCTGCGTTTCGCTTGAGCGTGCGCGCCCCACAGCATGAACACCACGGAGCGGGGTTGGTGGGCGCAGGCTTGGATCAGAGCGTCCGTGAGACCTTCCCAGCCGCGCTTGGCATGGCTTGCCGGCAGGCCTTCTTCCACCGTCAAGCAGGTATTGAGCAGCAATACGCCCTGTCGTGCCCAACCGGAAAGTGAGCCATGCTTCGGCGGCAGCAGACCAAGATCGCGCTGCAGCTCCTTATAGATGTTGCGTAAGCTGGGCGGCACCTTGGCGTCGGATGACACTGAAAAGGCCAACCCTTCGGCTTGACCTTCGCCGTGATAAGGGTCTTGACCAAGGATGACAACGCGAACATCTTGCAGCGCCGTGAGTTCAAGGGCGCGAAAGGGTTGGGGTGGAAAAATGGTCGCACCGGCCAGCAGGCGCGCATTGAGCCATTGCTGCAGCTGATGCCCTTGAGCGCTATGCAAAAAGTCCTGCACCAAAGGCTGCCAGTCCGACGCGATGGTCTGAACATGCCAATCGCCCTGCCAACACAGCTGAGTTGGCCCCTGGCCAGGCAAATGATCAAACAAATCAGCCATGCGCCCTTGCAGAATATGCGCAATGTGCTATGGAATCAATAGGGACTGGTGCTAAGCAAAAAGCTGTGCCAGTGCCAGACCGGGGTCTTCAGCCCGCATGAAGGCCTCGCCGACCAAAAAGCAGTGCACGCCTGCAGATCGCATGCGCTGCACGTCGGCTTGCGTCAAGAGGCCACTTTCCGTGACGAAAAGCTTGTCGGCAGGAACATCGCTCATCATGGACAAGGTGGTGTCCAGCGAGACTTCGAAAGTCCGTAAATTCCGGTTGTTGATACCCAGCATCGTCTTCGAAGGCACGTTCTTGAGCTTCAAAGCGCGCTCCAGTTCTGAGCGGTCGTGCACTTCAACCAGCACGGCCATATCCATGCTCAAAGCACAGGCTTGCAAGTCCGCCATTTGCGCATCGTCTAGGCAGGCGGCAATGAGCAAAATACAGTCGGCTCCCATGGCGCGGGATTCATAGATTTGATAGGGTTCAATCATGAAGTCTTTGCGCAGCACGGGAAGCTCGCAAGAGGCACGGGCGAGCTTGAGATAGTCGGGTTGGCCTTGGAAAAATTGGCGGTCCGTGAGCACCGACAGGCAGGCCGCTGAGACGATCTTGGCCTTGGCCGCATCGTTCAAGTTACTGGATTTTTCAGCTTTCATGATCGCGGCAGTGTTGCCCAGCGCATAGCTCTGAGCAATGTCTGCTGGATCAAAATCCTCGCGCAACACGCCTTTGGATGGTGAAGCTTTCTTCACTTCCGCAATGACAGCCGCTTGACCCATGGCAAGCTTGGCACGCATGGCGGCCACAAAATCGCGAACGAATACCCGGCTTTCAGCATCAGCGCGAATGGCTTGGGGCGATATTTTTTGTTTGGCGGCGGCGATCTCGGTGCGTTTGACTTCAACGATTTTGTTGAGAATATCGGACATGGCTTTTACCTTCAGGCCGACAGCGCTGCTGTTTTGATCACAAACGCTTCGAGCTTGGCTTTGGCGGCGCCGGTCTCCAGCGCATGGAACGCGAGAGCCAAGCCCGCTTTCATCGAATCTGCGACATTCGCGGCGTACAGGGCTGCCCCGGCGTTGAGAGCCACAATGTCGCGCGCTGGGCTGGCGTGGTTGTCGAGCACGGCAAGCATCAGGGATTTGCTTTGCTCTGGCGTTTCAACACGCAAAGCTCGATTGCTGCTCATCATCAGGCCGAAGTCTTCAGGATGAACTTCATATTCCGTGATTTCACCGTCCTTAAGCTCTCCGACAAGAGTGGCTGCACCTAAGCTGACCTCGTCCATGCCATCGCGGCCGTAAACGACCAAAGCATGCTCCGCGCCAAGGCGTTGCAGGGCGCGAATCTGGATGCCCACCAAATCAGGGTGAAACACGCCCATCAAGATATTCGGCGCGCTTGCCGGATTGGTCAGTGGCCCTAAAATATTAAAGATCGTACGAACGCCTAGTTCTTTGCGAATGGGCGCCACGTGCTTCATCGCTGTATGGTGATTGGGGGCAAACATGAAACCAATACCAACGTCCTCAATACATTGGGAGATCTGCTCGGGCTTGAGATGAATGTTGATGCCAAGGTTCTCCAACACATCCGCACTACCCGACTTGCTGCTCACGCTTCGTCCGCCATGCTTGCTGACGCGCGCACCGGCAGCGGCGGCAACAAACATCGCACAAGTGGAGATGTTGAACGTATGCGAGCCATCGCCGCCGGTGCCTACGATGTCTACCAGATGCGTTTTGTTGGCCACATGAACCTTGGTCGAGAACTCGCGCATCACCTGTGCAGCTGCCGTAATCTCACCAATGGTTTCCTTCTTCACGCGCAGGCCGGTAATCAGGGCCGCCATCATCACGGGGCTCATCTCGCCACTCATGATCTGGCGAACGACTTTTAGCATCTCGTCGTGAAAAATTTCGCGGTGCTCAATGGTGCGCTGTAGGGCTTCCTGGGGTGTGATTGGCATAGGACCTCGGTTAGTTTCAGTGTTTGAAGTAA
>JANPAK010000115.1:0-9328 GCA_031429925.1 Variovorax sp. | reverse complement strand
GCGATGGGCGATGTGGATTTGGTGCAGGCTTGGTTGGAGCAGGCCATGCAAGAATTTGGTGCAGATGTTGTCGGACAACACGCCGCTAAGCTGCTCCAAGGCAGCGCCGCTTTGCCGCCGAATCTTGAGACGGATCTGAGCACTGTGCCTGACACGCCGGGCGTTTATCTTTTTTACGGAGAAGGCAGTATTCCTCTGTACATCGGCAAAAGTGTGACGATGCGCTCGCGCGTGATGTCGCATTTTCAAGCCAGTATTGCGCAGCCGCGTGAAATGCGAATGGCGCAAGAAATCAGGCGCATTGAATGGCGCGAGACCGCCGGTGAGCTTGGCGCATTATTGCTAGAAGCGCGCCTGGTGAAAGAAATGCAACCGATCTTCAACAGGCAACTGCGCCGAGAGGGTAGCCTTTGCGCCTGGGAGCTTGCTGGTGACCCGTTGGCACGACCGTTACTGACACTGATTCGGGGCGATGAGCTGCGGCCCGAAGCATTTGAGCGGATGTATGGTGTTTTTCGGTCGAAGAATCAAGCCATCGACGCTTTGCGCGGGTTGGCTGATGAGCACAGCCTATGCCCTCAGGCGCTCGGCCTAGAGGCTGGGCGGAGTCGCTGTTTTGCCCATCAGTTAGGGCGTTGTCAAGGCGTGTGCTGTGGTGGCGAGTCCGCTTCAGCGCATCATGCGCGCCTACAAATGGCATTGGCAGGGCTGCGGCTTCACCGGTGGCCGTATCCCGGGCGCATTGGCTTGCGCGAGCATAACGGCGCTACCGGAAGAACGGATGTGCATATCGTCGACCAATGGTGCTTGCTAGCGACGGTGCACGACGAAGCAGAGTTAGAAGATGCTTTGACACAACCCCGCAACACCGCATTTGACCTAGATACCTACCGACTTCTTCAAAAGCACCTGCAGGCACCCGTCTGGGTCAGAAAGACCGGCTTGGAGCTGCTGGCAATCGATAGCAAGGCATCGCAGGCATGACACCTGAGATACAACAGTTCAGCCCGGCCAGTGCCGCTCAAGTCACAATTGGCCGGTAATGTTTACTCCATGGATTGCGCCGTCATGACTGAAGCCACCCGCCCTGCCCCTGAGCCACGTAGCGCATATCGAGCGTTTGTTCCCATCACCACGCGCTGGATGGATAACGATGTGTACGGTCACGTGAACAACGTGATCTACTATTCTTGGTTCGATACTGCGGTCAATGGATACCTTATTGAGCGCGGCGTACTGGACATTCACGCGGGTCAAACCATTGGACTGGTGGTGGAGACGCAATGCCAGTACTTTTCGTCGATCGCGTTTCCTCAGCGCGTTACGGCAGGCCTTCGGGTTGCCCGCTTAGGCGCCAGCAGTGTTCGTTACGAAGTCGGCCTGTTTGCTGACGATGAACCTTTGACAGCGGCGCGTGGCCATTTCGTGCATGTGTATGTGGATCGCGCGAGCCGTCGTCCCGCTGCTTTGCCGCCAGACTTGCACAAGGTCTTGACTGGACTTCAGTGATGAGCACGGTTCCTTTTTCAAGGCCTTGGGCCATCGGCATCTTGCTGTTCCTAGGCGTTGTGTTTGCTTCAAATCACATTGCTGCACGGTTTGCATTTGACCATGGCACGGGCTTGGTGACCGCCGTGCTCGTGCGCTCTGGCGTCACGGCCTTAGCTTTGTTGTGTGTGGTGTTATGGATGAAGCTACCGATGCGGCTCGGACACTATGGTGTGCCGGTGAAATGGGTACTGGCACTTGGCAGTCTGATTGCCCTGCAGAGCTTGCTCCTGTATTCGGCTGTAGCGCGAATTCCAGTCGCCCTAGCGCTTCTGGTGTTCAATTTTTTTCCCGCGCTGTTTACGCTGCTCAATTGGTTGCTGGGTGGCCCCCGACCCACATTGCGTTCGGTTGGCTTGATCGGGTTCATTATTTTTGGGCTCGCTTTGGCATTGGATTTGCCGGGGCAATTGGCTAAGCCGGGTGCTGGAAGCCCAGCTTTTTGGGCAGGTGTTGCCTTTGGCGTGGGTGCTGCTACGGTTTTCGCCTTTGCGCTAAGGGTCACAGAGTTCAAACTCAAACAGCTCACGGGGCCTGTGCGAAGTATGTGGACCATGGGCTTGGTAACGGCGATGCTAGGAACCTTGGCAATCCTGGTGCTGGCGGGAGCGGCTGGCGAAGACGCAGGCCAATGGCTCGGTCGTAGTTTGCGCTGGCCCAACGATTGGATCGGCTGGCTGGGTTTGGCGGGTCTCACACTGTGCTACGGCAGCGCTTTTTCCTTTCTGTTCGCGATGATGCCTCGGCTGGATATGGCACGCAATGCACCAGCCTCCAACATTGAGCCGGTTGCCGCGCTCATTCTGGGATGGAGCTTGCTGGGGCAAAGCATGGCACCCATTCAACTGATTGGTGCGGCCATTGTGATGGCAGGCATTGTTTTGCTTGCCTTGAGCGGCCGGCATGAGTGAGTGAGTTGCTACGAATTAGATAGCATGCTGCGCAATGGCTGTAAAGAATTAATCAGTTAATGGCATGAAAAAAGCCCGGCGAACCGGGCTTTTGAAAGTGCGTTAGAAACGTGTTTCTAAGGCGCTTACTTCTTAGGAGCAGAAGCGGGTGCTGCAGCAGCAGTTGCTTTTGCA
This sequence comes from Variovorax sp., assembly GCA_031429925.1. GTDB lineage: Bacteria > Pseudomonadota > Gammaproteobacteria > Burkholderiales > Burkholderiaceae_C > JANMDU01. The sequence continues at coordinate 6,695 of JANPAK010000115.1, read as the reverse complement.
TCTTTCTTCGGCTCAGCAGCGGCCTTTTTAGCGGCATCAGCTTTAGCTTTCTTCTCGTCAGCAGCCTTCTTGGCAGCATCGGCTTTTGCCTTCTTGTCGGCATCAGCTTTGGCTTTCTTCTCATCGTCAGCCTTTTTCTTGGCGTCCGCTTTGGCTTTCTTCTCTTCGTCGGCTTTCATCTTGGCGTCAGCTTTCGGGTCTTTGGCAGCGGCTGGCTTGGCATCTTTAGCTGGGGCTGCGGCTGCGGCGGGGGCTGCGGCTGCAGGCTTGGCATCAGCGGCCTTGGCGTCCTTTGCAGGCGCAGCGGCGGCTGCAGCCATAGGCTTGGCGGCCGCGTCTTTGGCCATTGGCTTGTCATCTTTCTTGGCCGTTGCAGCCACGCCTTTGTAGCCAGCACCGCCCACGGTCATGCCTTCAGCGGAGAATTTGGTGGCATTGGTTTCGCCAATACCGTTGACGCGGGTGATCAGGTCGTTCCAATCCTTGAAGGTGCCTTTTTTGCGCTCATCTAGGATCTTGGCGGAAATGCCTGGGCCAATGCCCTTGATGGCATCGAGCTCGGCGGCGGTGGCCTTGTTCACGTCAACAGCTGCAAAAGACAGCGCCGCGTAAAACAAAGCAAATAAAACAAATAGTTTTTTCAACATGGTACGACTCTTCAAAGGGTGGAATAAAGGGTTCTTTGAGTTCGGCAAACCCGAAGCTACGAAACTATAACGGCCCAAGTGTCGCTGGGTTGACGGGCTCAGGCTGTCAAAGCTAGGTGAAACCCTATCTTTTAGTCGTTGACGCGCCAGTCGATGATCAGAGGCGACCAAATTTTGTTGCCATCGCGCGGCAGCACCTCAGTTTTCTCAAAAGCCCGTACCACCGCCTCGTCCCACTCTTTGTTCCCACTACTTTTGAGCACTCGCGGGCGCCCGAGCACCGTTCCGTCTGGTCCGAGGCGCACCTCAACACTGACTAAGGGGTTCCCGCTGACATTGCCAGTGAACACTAAACTTGGACGAACTCGCCCTTTGATGACACCCGCATAGCCATTGCTGGGGCCGCTCGATTGCGCGGCTGTCCCCGAAGCCAGTGGCGCACCACTGCCACCCGCGAGGCCAGCCATCCGCTCTAGGTTTCTCTGGCGATCCGCTTCTTTTTGCTCCGCGAGCTTCTTCTCTTCGGCCGCCTTATTGGGCTTGGCTTCAAGCACGGGTGGTGGCCTGACCTCAGGTTTCAAAGGCCGTTTGGGGGCCTCTTTTTCGACTGCAATCTCCGGGGCTTTAGCAGCCGGTGGCTCGGGCGGGGCAAGCGGCGTCGGCGCTTGCAAGACCTCCTGCAGTTTGGGTGCGGCCTGCTCGGGCAGGCTGCTCCAAAGCTCGGCTTGCATGGTATTGAAGGTCGCTTCCTTCTTCCAACTGACGCCCCATGCCAGCGCGCCCAGCAGTGCCGCGTGTGCGAGCAAAGCCAGAGAAAGCGCTTGCCCAGTGCCGTAAGGCCTTGGAGGATAGAAATTTAGCCGCTCGGCAGCGCTCGACATGGCGTTCGCCATTAGTTGGCCAGTTGCACGGAAAGACCGACACGCTCAATGCCCGCTCGTTTGAGCCTGTCCATCACGGCAACCACGGTTTCATACTTAACCGATTTGTCGGCGCTGATCACCACGGGCACATTGGCGCGACCCGCTTGTAGTTTCTTGACCTGATCCGCCACTGAATTGATAGCAGTCCGCGCAGCCTCTGTAGAGCTTGGAAGCACTTTCAACTCTAAAGTTGAGTCTTTTTGGATAATGATCTGGATGACCGTATCGGGCTGCTTGGCCGCCTTGCCTACGCTGGGCAGGTCAATCACGCTGGGTGTGAGTAACGGCGCAGTCACCATGAAAATGATCAGCAGCACCAACATCACGTCGATGAAAGGAACCATGTTGATTTCGCTGATGGTGCGCCGGCCTCGGCCGCGGGAGATCATGGTGGGCATAGCAGTGTCCGATCATTGCCCAGGCGAGGAGGCTTGCGCAGCTTGGTTGCCTCCCACGTTGCGCTGCAAGATGTTCGAAAACTCTTCGATGAAGGTCTCCAACCGAATCGAGATGCGATCAATATCGCGCGCAAAGCGGTTGTATGCTACGACGGCAGGAATCGCAGCAAAGAGGCCAATTGCCGTGGCGACCAGTGCTTCGGCAATACCGGGCGCGACGGTGGCGAGCGTCACTTGCTGCAAAGAGGCTAAGCCAGTAAAGGCATGCATGATGCCCCACACGGTGCCAAACAAGCCAACGTATGGCGAGACCGAGCCCACCGAGGCAAGGAAAGACAGATTGCTTTCCACCGCATCCATTTCACGCTGAAAACTGGCACGCATGGCGCGGCGCGCGCCATCCATCAGCGTGCCGACGTCGGTAATGCGGCGTTCGCGCAGTTTTTGAAACTCACGCAGACCACTTGCGAAAATCCGCTCCATCGGCCCAGACAGCTTGGCGTTCTTTGCGGCTCGCGTGTACAAATCGTTCATCGAAGCACCCGACCAAAACTCTTTTTCAAAACTTTCGTTCAATGCATTGATCTTCTTCAGCGCCACGAGCTTGCGAAAGATTGCCGCCCAACTGGCAATCGAAACGACAACGAGCAGCAGCATCACGGCTTGCACCACGAAACTGGCGTTCAAGACGAGGTGAAGGATCGACAGATCGGGATTGGCAGCGTTCAATTCAAAGCCTCCGTAACGGATAGTGGGATTCTGCCCGGTTTCAAACTTTTTGCATCAACCCAAGCAATACAAATTGTGCCTTGACAGATCAGAGGGAGAGATTCCTCAATCGTCGAAGCGCTGCGCAGGCTCTCTGTTGGCTGACGTCGAATCTGCTGTGAAATGGTCATGCTCGCACGACCTTGCTCAAGGATATGGGCGCTGACCAGCAACATGTCATCCAACCGAGCAGGTTGCAGATACTTCAGTTGCGTATCCGTCACCACGAACATGCCACCCGTATGTTGCTTCAAATCGTGTTGAACAATACCGAGTGAGCGCAGCCATTCGGTGCGGGCGCGCTCCATGAACTTCAAGTAATTTGCATAGAACACGATGCCACCCGCGTCGGTATCTTCCCAATAGACGCGAATAGGGAAGGTGAACATCGTCGGCACAGTTCACGCCAGCGCGCTGCGAATACGCGCCACTGCCGTTTGCAGATCATGCATCGAGCTGGCAGTGGAAAAACGCACGAACCGGGCGGTGTCGTCTGTGCCGAAGTCACGCCCCGGGGTGATGGCGACATGGGCTCGGCGCAGGATCTCAAAAGCAAAATCCCAACTGTCCTTCACGCCAATCTTGGCAAACAGCGGCGAGGCGTCAGCGTAGACGTAAAACGCACCGTCCGGCTCGACAGGAATGACGAATCCAAGCTCGCGCAGCGCCGGAATGAAGAAATCGCGACGGGCTTTGAACTCCGCCCGGTGGGCTTCGTATATCGCGATGCTCTCAGGCTCAAAGCAGGCCAGGGCGGCCATTTGCGAAATACTACTGGCACAGATGTAAAGGTTTTGCGCCAAACGCTCGATCGGTGCGACTAATTTTTCGGGAACGACAAGCCAGCCCAGCCGCCAGCCCGTCATGTTGAAGTACTTTGAAAAGCTGTTGATGCTGACGATGTCGTCGCCCAGCTCGAGCGCAGATGCGCCAAATCTTGCGTCATGCGAAAGGCCGAGATAGATCTCATCGATCATCGTGACGCCACCTTGGGCGCGAACGAACGCGTGGATCTTGCGCAGTTCATCGGGATGAATGGAAGTGCCGGTCGGGTTGGAGGGCGAAGCGAGCAACACCCCGGTTGTCGCGCGACCCCAGTTAGCCTGCACTTTGGCGGCACTGAGCTGGAAGCGCTCTTGCGCCGTCGTCGCAACGAGTTTAGCGATGCCACCAGCCGCATGAACGAATTGCCGGTTGCACGGGTAACTCGGATCGGGCATCAAGACCTCATCGCCGGCGTCCACCAAGGCCAAGCAAGCCAGCTGCAATGCCGCAGAAGCGCCAGCGGTGATGACGATGCGGTTCGCAGGAACGGACACGTTAAAACGCTGTAAATACCACTGGCTTATTTTTTCCCGCAGCGGCTCGATACCTGTGGCGTTGGTGTATTGGGTCTGGCCTTGCCGTATGGCGCGCTGCGCGGCCTCTTGCACCAAAGGCGGAGCCGTGAAATCGGGCTCGCCAACACTCAGGAAAATCATCGGTCGATCGGTGTGGGCGACTTCTTTTGCAAGCTCTGAGGCTTGCTTGAACACCTCCATCACATAGAAAGGCTCGACCTTCTCGGCACGCTGACTGATCTTCATGTCAAAGCTTAGCGGCTTTTTCTGTGGCGTCTTGCGCGACCTCTTGCGCGCGCAACTGTGGCGCAAGCTTGTTGAGGATGCCGTTCACGTACTTGTAGCCATCAGTGCCACCGAAAGACTTGGTTTGTTCGATGTACTCGTTGAGCACCACCCGCCAGGGCACATCTGGGCAATTTTTTAGCTCATAAGTGCCCATCCAGAGAATGGCATGTTCGATGGGTGAAATTTCAAGCCAGGGACGATCCAAGTAGCCTTCAATCAAGCCGTCAAGCGCGCCGGATGACTCTGCGCAACCGCGAAACAAGGCGTCGAAATGCGCAGAATCGGCTTTAGAAAAACCCTGAAGATCGCGGGTGAAGCTGTCAATGTCGTCAAGCGCCTGTTTGCCGACCAAATGCTGGTAAAGCGCTTGAACGGCGAACTCGCGCGCCTTGGTCCGGGCTGCTCTGACCGCCGTTTTCGAGGCAAACTCCTTGCGCCGCGCCATCACTTTGGGGTCAACCGGCGCAGGATTCTTAAGGGCTACAGACTGATTTTGCATATATTTCCAGATGGCGAACTCAATGGATCACACTCATCAAATTGGCCATTTCTACGGCAACCCGAGCGGCGTCACGGCCTTTTTCGCTTTGGCGAGCGACCGCTTGCTCATGGTTTTCCACGGTCAGGATCGCATTGGCAATGGGCATCTTGTAGTCTAAGCCGATGCGCGTTACCGCCGCCCCGGATTCATTGGCAACCAGCTCAAAGTGATAGGTTTCACCGCGAATGATGCAGCCCAATGCAATCAATGCATCGTATTGCTCGCTTTCGGCCATGGCTTGGAGTGCCACAGGCACTTCCAGTGCGCCCGGCACGGTCACGTGCTCTACATTCTTGTCTGGAACACCCAAAGCGCCCAACTCGGCCTTGCAGGCGGCGGCTAGCGCGTTAGTGACGTCTTCATTGAAGCGTGCTTGCACGATGCCGATATACAGCTTGCGCCCGTCGAGTAGGTCGGCGTGTGCTTTGCCTTTGTCTGCGCCAAACATGTTGTTCTGCCTTATTGATTAGCGATATAGCCAGCAATTTCCACGCCGTATCCGGCCATGCTGGGCATGCGGCGCGGTTTTCCCATCAGCATCATGCGGCGCACGCCAACTTCGCGCAGAATTTGTACGCCGATGCCATAGGTGCGCAAGTCCATGCGCCCTCGCTCGGGCGCTTGCGCGGGACGGGCCTGACCTTCAAACTGCGCGAGCAACTGCTGCGCGCTTTCACCGGCGTTGAGCAGGACGGCGACGCCCTTGCCCTGCTGGCTAAGATACTTGAGGCTATCTTGCAGACTCCAACTGTGAATTTGGCTGGAAGTTTGTAGCGCATCCAGTACCGAGAGCGGCTCATGCACACGCGCGGCAACCGTATCGCCTAGCGCCCACTGGCCTTTGACCAGTGCTAAATGCACACCTTGGCTGGGTTTGTCTTGAAAGGCGATCGCCTTGAATTCGCCAAAAGCGGTTTGCATGGTGCGCTCGCCAATGCGCTGCACCAAGCTTTCGGTGCGGCTGCGGTACTCAATCAAATCGGCAATCGTTCCAATCTTGAGGCCGTGCTCAGCGGCAAAGGCTTGGAGGTCTGGCATGCGCGCCATCGTGCCATCGTCTTTCATGATCTCGCAAATGACGGCCGACGGCATGCAACCGGCCAATGCAGCCAAATCACAGCCTGCCTCGGTGTGGCCAGCGCGCATCAGCACGCCGCCATCTTGCGCTTGTAAGGGGAAGATGTGACCAGGCTGCACCAGATCCGTCGCTTTTCCAGTTTTGCTCACGGCAGCTTGTACTGTGCGGGAGCGATCGGCGGCGGAAATGCCAGTGGTGACACCTTCAGCCGCTTCGATGGAAACGGTAAAAGCGGTGCTCATCTTGGTGCCGTTTTTGGTCGCCATCGGTGGCAATCCGAGGAATTCACAGCGCTCCTTGGTGAGCGTCAGGCAGATCAGACCACGGCCAAATTTCGCCATAAAGTTGATCGCTTCGGGCGTGATGTGCTCGGCGGCAATGAGCAAGTCGCCCTCGTTTTCCCGATCTTCATCATCGCTGACCACCACCATGCGACCTGCGCGCAGTTGGGCGATGATGTCTTCAATCGGCGAAATCAGCGTATTGCTGCTCGTGACTTCTTTAGCGTAGGCGAGGGCGGTGTTCATGGAGTTTGCATTACTATGAATTTAATAGCGTCTTGCGCAGATTCTATCTGGGCTAGACGCCGATTTTGCTTAAACTTTCGAGGCTGAGCATGCGCTCAACGTACCGTGCGACTGTGTCGATCTCTAGATTCACGCTTGCGCCTGCTTGCAGGCTGCCAAGTGCAGTGTTTTGAACGGTATGGGGG
>JANPAK010000114.1:0-1508 GCA_031429925.1 Variovorax sp. | reverse complement strand
GACTATCCAAATAAAACTAAGAAGCAGGAAAGCCACAAGAGGCACGTGCCGGTCAATGATCGCCTTGGGCGTGATGAAGCGAGCAGCACTTACGAAAGGTTTGGTAATGGCTTGCAATGCTTGATAGAAGAAATTGGTCTCTTTGTTGCCACCGGCAAGAATACCGAGCAGCCACCGCCCGACCAATCCCAGCAAGGCCACCTCGCACACGAGTTTGATGATGCTGACGAACAATAGCAAAACAATATTCCTTTAGTAGGCTAGCCTCGCTAGTGTCAAGATAGTGTCTGACCGCTTTCTTACACGCATGTGCGGTTTTGCACGTTTTCAGTCAAAACCTAGGGCAATCCCTATGGGGAGCATCCCGAACATCTTGGACCGGAAAGCGACTATGGACGCATATCGCTTAACGAACTCGTTGCGCTCCGATCGGTAAGTCGGCGACGGAAAGCCACTGAGGCCCGGCAAACCACTCGTCTCCGAGCAGGTAGGCGCGCAACATGGGTAGAGCGTCCAAACCCCAAAACAGTTGGCCATCCACCTCAAAAGTCGGAACACCAAAAACGCCCGATGCAATGGCTCGCTGCGTGTTTGCTTTGAGTTCGGCCTTCACCGCAGGCGCATCGATGGATCGTGTTGGGTTCAGCTCTGCGCCGAGCGCCGCCAAGCGATTCGGCGCGGTGGGGTCGGCGCCGCCAAGCCATACATGCCGCAGCAGGCGTTCCGTCACATAGCGATTCGATGCGCCATCATTGCCGCAGGCCACCGCCATGCGCAGAAGCGCCAGAGGATTGAAGGGGTGATTGGCAGGCATGTCCAACGCCGTGCTCTGCTCTTTCGCAAGCCATTGGATTTGACGGTAAGTCCACGTCCGCTTAGGCGAAATTTCAGCCGGGCCTAGCTGCCCAAAGTGCTGCAAGATCGCGCCAAACAACACTGGGCGATAACTAACGCTGTAGCTGATGGCTTCCAGCGCTCTTGGCAGTTTTTCAAAAGCAAGATACGCGTAGGGCGAGATCACATCAAAGTAAAAAGTGATTTGCTTCATCTTGCTTGCAATAGCCTTTGATTCAACATGGCTTCAGGATACTGGGCATCGGCATGGCGCACAGGCAAGGCTTGCCAAACCAACTGCTTTTCAGCCTCAGAGGCCTGGCCCCATTCAGCAATTTCTGCAATCGTGCGATAGCACCCTCGACACCATCCGGTGTCGGCATCCATATGGCACACTGAAATACAAGGAGACGCAGTCAACATTGAGTTCCCAAACAAAACTGGGCTTTCGCGCCGACGGAATGAGCGTAAGACGCTGTTCATTTTATAGTGATCAGTGATTAGCCGATGTAGTGCCTGCGCAGAACGCTATTTTTTTATAGTGATCCTGCACACTTAGGCTAAGCGCTTATTGAGCAGCGCGGTCGCAGCACGCGAATTCGGCTTGCGCCCTAAAGCGCTGCTGATGAACACGCCTGCATCGATGAGCTTGTCCAGATCAATCCCGGTTTCAA
>JANPAK010000113.1:0-31943 GCA_031429925.1 Variovorax sp. | reverse complement strand
TGACCAAAAAATGCAGGAAAATGTGGCTATGCCTGCTTCATCTGCTACCACATACATCCTAACCCTGACTTGCCCAGATCGCATGGGTATTGTGCATGCTGTTTCCGGCTTTTTGCTTGAGGCGGGCGGCAACATCGAAGAGGCTGCGCAATACAACGACCATGATACCGGGCTGTTCTTTATGCGCGTAAGCTTTGCCTGTAGCAAGGTGCAGGCAAAGCTGCAAGACGAACTGGCTGCTTTTGCAAAAGACTTTGACATGCGCTGGAAGCTTCATGCCGCCCAGCAACCTATGCGTACCGTGCTCATGGTCAGTCAGCAAGGTCACTGTTTGAATGATTTACTGTTCCGATGGAAAAGTGGTCTGCTGCATTTGGATATTCGCGCCATCATTAGCAATCACCGCGACTTTTATCAGTTAGCTGCCAGCTACAACGTGCCATTCCACTACGTGCCCGTGGTGAAAGACGCCAAGGCACATGCCGAGGCGAGGCAGTTGGAGGTCATCAACGCCGAGGGCGCAGAGTTAGTCATCCTTGCGCGCTACATGCAAGTCCTCTCCAACGAGATGTGCCAAAGCCTTGCTGGCCGCGCCATTAACATTCACCACAGTTTTTTGCCCAGTTTTAAAGGCGCCAAGCCCTATTACCAGGCGCATGATCGCGGCGTCAAGTTGATTGGTGCAACCGCCCACTATGTGACCGCTGACTTAGACGAGGGTCCAATCATTGAGCAAGACGTCGCTCGTGTAGACCACAGTGATACCGTGGAGGATTTAACCGCTCGTGGACGCGATACTGAAAGTCAAGTTCTGGCGCGGGCGGTGAAATGGCATAGCGAACATCGTGTCTTCCCTAATGGGCACCGCACGGTAGTCTTTCGCTGAGGGCTGATTAAAAATCCAGCCACTGTCAGCTTGCTACATCTCTGGGGGGCTGGTCAAACACGCCCGAAACATGGCATAATCTTAGGTTCGCCGGAGAGGTGGCCGAGTGGTTAATGGCAGCAGACTGTAAATCTGCCCTCTAACGAGTACGCTGGTTCGAATCCAGCCCTCTCCACCAGCGAAATGTTTGTAGAGCGTGACGGAACCCGTCCGCTTTTGAGGTGCCTCTTATCGGGGGCGTATGTCTCAAATGCGGGAGTAGTTCAATGGTAGAACCTTAGCCTTCCAAGCTAATGACGCGGGTTCGATTCCCGTCTCCCGCTCCACAGAGATTCGAGGGTTTGGCGTGAGAGTTTTTGCCCTTTTGGCTCAGTGGCAGAGCACTCCCTTGGTAAGGGAGAGGTCGCGGGTCCGATTCCCGCAAAGGGCACCAGTTTCGGTGGGTTGATGGCCTGCCGGGGCTTGTTTAGTTTGATTTGTTTATTGAGTTTTCGTACTTTTCGGAGCAAAGCATGGCAAAAGAGAAATTTCAGCGTACCAAGCCCCACGTCAACGTCGGCACGATTGGCCACGTCGACCACGGCAAGACCACGCTCACGGCAGCAATCACCACCGTCTTGGCTGCCAAGTTCGGCGGTACGGCTAAAGCCTATGATCAGATCGACGCCGCCCCGGAAGAGAAGGCTCGCGGTATCACGATCAACACCGCCCACGTCGAGTACGAGACCGCTAACCGTCACTACGCCCACGTTGACTGCCCAGGCCACGCCGACTATGTCAAGAACATGATCACCGGCGCAGCCCAGATGGACGGCGCTGTGTTGGTTTGCTCCGCAGCTGACGGCCCAATGCCCCAAACCCGCGAGCACATTCTTTTGTCCCGCCAGGTCGGTGTGCCCCACATCATCGTATTTTTGAACAAATGCGACATGGTTGACGACGAAGAGCTCTTGGAGCTCGTAGAAATGGAAGTGCGCGAACTTCTGGTTAAGTACGATTTCCCCGGTGATGACACCCCCATCATTCGTGGTTCAGCAAAACTGGCCATGGAAGGCGACAAAGGGCCATTGGGCGAAGAAGCCATCATGAAGCTGGCCGAAGCCATGGACACCTACTTCCCCGAGCCAAAGCGCGCCATCGACGGTGCTTTCTTGATGCCCGTAGAAGACGTCTTCTCCATCTCCGGTCGCGGCACCGTGGTGACCGGCCGTATCGAGCGCGGTATCGTCAAGGTTAGCGAAGAGATTGAGATCGTCGGTATTGCTGATACCCAAAAGACCATCTGCACCGGCGTGGAAATGTTCCGCAAGTTGCTCGATCAAGGGCAAGCTGGCGACAACGTCGGTATTCTCTTGCGCGGCACCAAGCGTGAAGACGTGCAGCGCGGCCAAGTGCTGTGCAAGCCCGGCTCCATCAAGCCTCACACCGAGTTCTCGGGCGAGGTGTATGTTTTGTCCAAAGACGAGGGAGGCCGTCACACGCCTTTCTTCAACAACTATCGGCCTCAGTTTTACTTCCGCACGACGGATGTGACGGGCGCCATTGAGTTGCCAAAAGACAAAGAGATGGTCATGCCAGGCGACAACGTGTCCATCAGCGTCAAGCTGATCAACCCGATCGCGATGGAAGAAGGTCTGCGTTTTGCTATCCGCGAGGGTGGCCGCACGGTCGGCTCTGGCGTCGTGGCTAAGATCATTAAATAAACCGGGAGCACTCGACATGGCTACCAAGCAAAAAATCCGCATTCGCCTCAAGGCATTCGACTACAAACTCATCGATCAATCGGCTGCCGAGATCGTTGATACCGCCAAGCGCACCGGCGCGATTGTCAAGGGCCCCGTGCCTTTGCCAACCCGCATGAAGCGGTTTGACATTCTGCGTTCACCTCACGTCAACAAGACGAGTCGCGACCAGTTTGAAATCCGCACGCACCAGCGTTTGATGGACATCATCGACCCGACAGACAAAACGGTGGATGCTTTGATGAAACTCGATCTGCCCGCTGGCGTGGACGTGGAAATCAAGTTGCAGTAATGCACTTTTTCAGCTTCGGCTGAATACAAAAAACCGAGTCTCTGCGCTCGGTTTTTTGCTTTTGGAATGATGTTTACAAGAGAAGTATGCCAAGAGCCTTTGTGGAATATGTGCCAAATGCTATCTAATTAATAGCGATTCTGCTGTGCCACTCTATCAAAACTCTCGCCCAAGCTCTGCCGCGCGTTGGCAAGCTGCACGCAAAGCCTGCTCGAAATGCTCGCCCATCTGGCTCTCCTGCATCGCGGTGATCGCGGCATAGGTTGTGCCGCCTTTTGAGGTGACGCGCTGGCGCAGCACTTGGGGTGTCTCGGGTGATTGGCGCGCCAGCTCCGCAGCGCCTGAAAACGTGCTCTGTGCCAATTGCCTGGCTTGGCTTTCGCTCAAGCCCATGCTCTGACCGGCGCGCATCATCGCTTCGATGAAGAAAAAAACATAGGCTGGGCCAGAGCCGGAAAGCGCAGTGACGGCATCCAGATGGCTCTCGGCTGTGACCCAGAGATGCTCACCCGTGGTGGCGATCAGCTCTTCGATGCCCAGCTTGTCTGCCTCGCTCACCTCAGGGCGTGCATACAAACCCGCAATACCTTTGCCGATGAGGGCTGGGGTGTTGGGCATCGCGCGGACGATGCGCTGCGTGCCAAGTTCTTGCGCCATGCTGTCCGAAGTAATACCCGCCATGACGCTCAAATGAAGCGCGGCAGACGTGTGAGGGGCTACCTGAGCCGCAGCTTCGCGAAAACTTTGCGGCTTTACCGCCCAAACAACTTGCTGCGCTCGCGCAAGCGAATTGTCCGGCTGAGCCAAAGCTGCGATGGCGAAATCAGCGAGCAACTTATCGCGCTGCGGTCCAAACGGCTCGACCACGATGAACCGCTCAGCCGCCATGCCTTGCCGACGCAGGCCACCAATGATGGCGCTTGCCATGTTGCCGCCGCCAATGAAGCCTACCGAGCTAGAAGTGAGGAAAGTACCCATAGTGCATAAGTGTAGCTAGAACGCCTCGCACACCTGTGCATGATTGCTGGTTTGCGAGAAGATGCGGTCATCGCCAATTGCGCTACCCTAGCGGTATGAGCATCATCATCTCCCTCGATCAAGGCACCACCAGTTCGCGCAGCATTGCGTTTAACCATGCCGGCACACCCATCGCGAGCGCCCAACAAGAGTTTCGGCAGATCTTTCCGCAGCCGGGTTGGGTCGAGCACGATGCGCAAGAAATCTGGGCTGCCCAGCTCGCCACACTCAAGAATTTAAGGCAAAAACTGCCAGTAGCCTATACGGCATCTGCGCAAGATGCTATTAATTCTATAGCAATTACGAACCAACGTGAAACGACGGTGCTCTGGGAGCGCGCTACTGGCAAGCCGCTGGCCAACGCTATCGTCTGGCAAGACCGGCGCACTGCGGCCGCATGCGACGCATTGCGCAAAGCGGGCAAAGCCGGGTTAATTCAGCGTAAAACTGGTCTCGTGCTCGACGCTTATTTTTCAGGAACGAAGCTGGCTTGGCTGCTCGACAACATCCCAGGCGCACGCAAGCGCGCTGAAGACGGCGAGCTGTGCTTCGGCACGATCGACAGCTGGCTCATCTTTAAACTCACCGGCGGGCACAGCCCCGAGACGGCGCACAAAGCACTTCACGTGACGGACGCCAGCAACGCTTCGCGCACCTTGTTACTCAATATTCGCACCGGGCAGTGGGACGACGAGTTGCTCAAACTCTTCAACATCCCGCGAGCTGTGCTGCCGCGCGTTGTCGCCTCGAGTGGCATCGTTGGCGTCACAGATGCCGCGCTGCTTGGCCAAGAAATCCCGATTGCAGGCATCGCCGGCGACCAGCAGGCTGCCACGTTCGGCCAAGCGTGCTTTGCGCCAGGAATGGCGAAAAACACCTACGGGACAGGCTGCTTTATGCTGATGAACACCGGAACAAAAGCAGTGACGAGTCAGCACAAGCTGCTCACCACGATTGCTTGGCATGGCCCAGCCCACGCGTCACGCCACGCCGCCTACGCACTCGAAGGCTCGGTCTTTATGGGAGGCGCTACCATTCAGTGGCTGCGCGATGGCTTGGGGCTGATCGGAAATGCCTCTGAAGTAGAAGCCTTAGCAGGCAGCGTGGCCGACACCGGAGACGTCTACCTCGTGCCCGCATTCGCTGGCCTAGGCACACCGCATTGGGACAGCTACGCGCGCGGAACATTGGTGGGCATGACCCGCGGCACAGGTCGCGCTCATATCGCCCGCGCCGCCCTTGAATCCATCGCATTGCAAAGTGCCGATGTGTTTGACGCGATGCGTTCCGACAGCGGCATTTCCCTGCAAGAGCTGCGGGTGGACGGCGGCGCTTGCGCCAACAACGTACTCATGCAAATGCAGGCCGATTTTCTCGGCGTGAGTGTTTTACGCCCCAAGGTCACCGAAACCACGGCGTTGGGCGCAGCTTATCTGGCAGGATTGGCCACCGGCTTTTGGAAAGATGCCGGGGAGATCAGCGCACAATGGCAAGTCGACCGCCGCTTTGAACCACTGATGAAAGCGGCACAGCGTCAAGCCAAGCTGTCCCGGTGGCGTGAAGCTGTTGAGTGCTCCAAAGCTTGGGTCAAAACGTCGCTGACAACATCACCATGACAACACGCCAAGATTTATTCACCCAACTGGCCAGCACGGCCAGTTTTGATGTCGCCATCATCGGCGGCGGCGCGACGGGTTTGGGCGTAGCGCTCGATGCGGCCGCGCGCGGCTTCAAAGTCGCGCTGTTTGAAAGCTACGATTTTGCGAAAGGCACGTCGTCGCGCGCCACGAAGCTGGTACACGGCGGTGTACGCTATCTTGCACAAGGCAATATCAGCCTCGTGCGCGAGGCATTGCATGAGCGCACCACGCTGCTGGCCAACGCCCCGCATATTGCCCAACCCCTACCCTTCATCATGCCGAGTTACGCTTGGTGGCAAGCACCATTTTATGGCATTGGCTTGAAAATGTACGATCAGCTCGCCGGCAAAGCGGGCTTGGGGCCCACAGAATTTTTAAGCCGCAGCGAGACCTTGAAGCTGCTGCCCAACGCACGCGAAAAGGGCTTGGTGGGGGGTGTGAAATACTGGGATGGGCAGTTTGACGATGCCCGTCTCGCGCTCGCTTTGGCGCAAACGGCAGCGCAGCGCGGTGCACTGCTGATCAACTATTGCGCCGCCACCGGCTTGATCTATGACAACGACAAAATCACTGGTCTGCATGTACAAGACAAAGAAACCGGGCAGAGCTACAGCGTCAAAGCCACATGCGTGATCAATGCGGCGGGTGTTTGGGTGGATGAATTCCGCCAGATGGACGGCGAGCAAAACAAGCGCCCAGTTAAAGCCATGGTCGCACCTAGCCAAGGCACGCATCTGGTGGTGGATCGGGAGTTCATGCCCTCAGACCACGCGATTTTGATTCCCAAGACAGCGGATGGCCGCGTCCTCTTCATCGTGCCATGGCTAGGTAAACTGATTCTGGGCACCACAGATTCGCCGCGCGAGGATCTCGCGCGTGAGCCGAAGGCCTTCAAAGACGACACCGGTTTCATTCTCGGCGAAGCGGCTAAATATCTCACGCGAGCACCGAAGCGCAGTGATGTGAAATCCATTTGGGTTGGCTTGCGGCCCTTGGTCAAGCCGCCAGACGAAGACGGTGGCAACACCAAGAAGCTCTCGCGCGAACATACCATCCTCGTGAGTAAATCCGGCTTAGTGACGGTGACCGGCGGCAAATGGACGACCTATCGGGCCATGGCCGAAGATGTGCTTGACAACGCCTTTGACGCAAATCTTCTGCCACGTCGCAAAGGACATGTCACGGTCAAACTGCCCTTGGCTGGCTCGATCAACACGCAAAAGCGCATCAGCGACCCGCCTGGTATGCACATGTATGGCAGCGCGGCCAAAGCCGTAGAAGCAATGCCCGGCGCAGCCAATGAGCTGTGCCCCGGATTGACCGAAGCCATGGTGCGCTACGCAGCTCGCTTTGAATATGCCCGCACTGTGGAAGATATGCTCGCGCGGCGCTCGCGCTTGCTGTTTTTGGATGCAAAGCTTGCGGCCAGCGTCGCGCCCATCGCCGCAGCGCTGTTGCAAGAAGAGACTGGCGTCGATCCGCAACTTCAGGCCTTCTTGGCCCTAGCAAAACAGTACGCAACCCTGCCTGAGTAAGCAATGGATCACAAGTGGCTAGAGGACTTCATCGCGCTGGCGCGCGAGCGCAGCTTCAGCAAAGCGGCGGAGTTACGTCACATCACCCAGCCGCAGTTCTCCCGTCGCGTTCGCTCGCTGGAGCTGTGGGCCGGCGCCGATCTGGTCAATCGCGCGAGTGTCCCTTTGTCGCTCACGCCAGCCGGTGAGGAATTGCTCGCAGTCTCACGGCAAGCGGTCTCGGGCCTTGCCGATCTGCGCGCCCGTCTGCGTAGCGGACAAGACAGTGCCGGCTGGATCACGGTTGCGACGGGGCGCACCCTCGCACGGACCGCCATCCCAAGCTGGTTCACGCAAACCCGTCGATCCCTAGGCGAGTACCGGATGCGCTTGGTCACCGGCTCGATCGCGGAAGGCGTGACGGCGCTGGAGCAAGGGGCCGTCGACTTTCTGCTGTGCTACACCCATCCGCGGCTGCCCTTGGTGCTGGATGACGCGCATTTTGAAAGCAAGGCATTTGGGCGCGACGCGTTGGTCGCCGTATGCAGCCCTCGTGCAGATGGCACGGCTTTGCATGCGTTGCCAGGCAGCGCCAAACAACCGGTGCCCACATTGAGCTACACCCCCACCCTCGCGCTCGCGCAAGTGCTGCAAGATGGCATCCAACGCCAAGTGCAAAAAAGCATGCAGCCCCTGCATCTCAACACTCTCTTTGAGTCTGATTTTGCGGAGAGCCTGCATGAGCAAGCCCTGCAAGGCGCAGGTATGGGTTGGCTGCCGCTCAGCCTCGTGCATGCCGATTTGCAATCCGGCAGATTGGTGCATGCGAGCCAACCGGCCAATGAGATCCCGATTGAGATTCGCCTGTTTCGCCCGCGCAAATGCAGCAATCAACAAGCGCGCCGCGTTTGGGATAGCAGCGTTTGATTTCGCCTAGCGGTATGCGCCATACGCATACCGGCTCGCTCAGCTTGTGTCGATACTCTTATTCAAAGCATGCATCCTGCATGCGCTGGAGACGCACCATGCAGCCGACCCAAGACGCTTCGACCTCGCGTCGCCAACTTCTCAAGCTGGCTAGCCTACTGCCGACGGCTTGTCTCGCCGCCGTTGCGTGGGCGCAAAGGCGGCATCAGCAATGAAGGCGGAACACCGGCACAATTGAACCACTTCATCCGCCAAGAAACCGCCCGCGTGAAATCGGTAGCGACACGTGTCGTTGCAACGGGTTTTGCTTCTTCATCTGCTTTATTTTTCTTTGAAAGACTCACCATGACATCCTTGCTTGCATCTTCTAAGCGCCGCCACATGCTGCAGTATGTTGGTGCCACGGCCACGGCATCCCTCATTGGCTCCGCGCATGCACAGAGCTACCCCGGCAGCAAACCGATCACCATTGTTGTCGGATATCCACCCGGTGGCAGCACGGATTTCACGGCACGTACCGTCGCTACGGAGCTCTCCAAGAAGCTCGGCACCACGGTCATTATCGACAACGTGGGGGGCGCGGGCGGCGCGCTCGGGGCGCAAAAAGTGGCCTCTGCTGCGCCGGATGGCTACACCCTGATCGTCGGCGCCAACAACGAGATGGCGATCAGCAAGCTCGTATCTTCATCGGTGCGCTATGACAGCATCAACAGTTTTACACCGGTAGGACTGATTGCGTCACAGCCGATGGTGTTGGTGGCGTCAACCAAAATGAACATCAAAACCGTCGACGAGTTCGTCAAACTGCTCAAAGCCAACCCCGGCAAGTTCAGTTATGGCTCTTCGGGTGTAGGCACCGCACTCAATCTTGCAGGCGAAATGGTCAAAGAGGCATCGGGCGCGTTTCTCGTGCATATTCCCTATCGCGGCGTGGCGCCACTGACCAATGACCTGATTGGCGGTCAGCTCGAATTCGGCGTGTTCGTGCTTTCCAGCGGCCTGCCCCATATTCGCAGCGGCAAGGTCATCGCACTGGGCGTGACAGAAGGCCAGCGCTCCAA
This sequence comes from Variovorax sp., assembly GCA_031429925.1. Classification (GTDB taxonomy): domain Bacteria; phylum Pseudomonadota; class Gammaproteobacteria; order Burkholderiales; family Burkholderiaceae_C; genus JANMDU01. The sequence continues at coordinate 22,864 of JANPAK010000113.1, read as the reverse complement.
GGCAGCTCCCGAGATTCCCGCGCTATCTGAGCATCCGTTGCTCAAGAATGTAAAGATATCCAGTTGGTTTGGTCTGTGGGGCCCAGCGGGTATGCCAGCCGCCGTGACGCAACGCTTGCAACTGGCCTTGGGCGAAGTGATGGCAACGAGTGATGTGCGCGGCAAGCTCGAAGCCGCCGGTGCATCGTTCTTTGCGCCGAATCAATCGCTGGCGGATTACCAACGCAGTGAGATCGCCAACTACAAGCGCATTGTTGAGTTCGCCAAGATCAAAGAGTCTTGATGCAAGCCGTTTGCAAGCCGCATGCGGTGGAGGTAGAGCGCCCAGACCTCTCGCACTTGGCGCCGAGCAATGTGGGCGCAGTGCGCTACGTGCATGAGTTCTCGGCCGATCAGCCTGGTGCCGATGTACTCATCACCTCGCTGGTGCACGGCAATGAATACACTGGTGCGATTGTGATGGCACAGTTGCTCGCTCTGATGAGCAGCGGTGAGTTGCGCTTGCGCCGTGGCCGTTTGACTGCGGTGTTTGCCAATGTCGACAGCTTTGAGCGCTTCGACCTAACCCAACCCGATGCCTCACGGTTTGTCGATCGTGATCTCAACCGCGTTTGGGATGCTGCCTTGCTGGATGGCTCGCAACAAAGCAGTGAGCTCGCTCGTGCCCGCGCAATCCGCCCTTACGTGGAGCGCGCCAGCCATTTGCTTGATTTGCATTCCATGCACGAGCCATGCGAGCCCTTGCTGATCACCGGCATGCTGGCGCGCAACGTCGCCTTCGCGCGGTCGCTTGGCGGCGTCGGGCAAGTCGTGATGGATGCAGGCCATCAGGACGGTGTCCGGATGCGAGATTTTTCTCATTTTGGAGCCGAAAGCAGCCACAAAATCGCTTTGCTACTGGAAGCAGGCCAGCACTGGCAGAGCGCCTCGTTGGTGGCCGCGCGCGATGTCGTCTTGCGATTTTTATTGCGTACCGATCTGTTGCAGATGGATGATGTGACTGATGCCCATCTGCAGGACTGGTTAACAACTGATCGCCCAGCGCCAACGCCGGTGCAGGTTACCCATGCTGTGATTGCGCGCAGCATGCAGTTTGTGTTTACCAAGGCATTTACGGGCAATGAGCGCATTGCCAAAGCCGGCACCGTGATTGCACACGACGACGGGCAAGCCATCACCACAACCTACGATGATTGCGTACTGGTGATGCCATCGATTCGGCAGTTGCGTCCGGGCGTGACAACGGTTCGCTTTGGGCAGCAGCTTGCCATGTCGCAAAGCCGAGCATGATTCCATAGGCGCATGAGTTCATTCGCAACATTCGTATCGCGATTCCATCGTCAAGCGCTTTGCCTTTCTGAGCTCCGCCCAAATCGCAGCCAACACCTATCGCGGGCAAACGCGGGCCTTGCAGTCAGTGGTGGCCCGGAACTTTGTGATGGCACACCAGCAGTTTGCGGCGGCGAATGCTGACTGGATCACGCGCAGCGTGCTGATGGCGAACAACCCGCTGCAGATTCATCCCAGTGCTGGGCCAACCTGCCTAGCCAATGCGCCGATGAATCGCGTGGTTCCTGTGCACCCGGGCGCGATGCGCTTCTAAAAAGAGAAGGGTTTGCTTTAAAGTCCGTGAGCGGCTCAGGTCTGACGCCGCTTCTTGCGCGGCCTGCCCACGAGCACTTTGTCGTACAGCCAATTCGGGAGTAAGCGCAGCAGCTTGGCCACGATGCCCATTTGCCAAGGAATCACTCGGTAGCTCACGCCGGCAGTGATGGTCTTAAAAGCTTGATCAGCGAAGTCTTCAGGCTGCATCAAGAAAGGCATGCTGTAGGAATTTTGCGCAGTCAGCGGTGTGGCCACATAGCCTGGTGCAATCGTCACCACTTGCACGCCATGCGGGCCGGTTTCGGCACGTAGCTCGCCGCGCAGGCTTTCGCAATAGCTGATCACTGCGGCTTTGCTCGCGCAATAGGCGCCATGCCCCGGCAGGCCGCGAATGCCGGCCACGCTGGCGATACCGACTAACTTGCCGCTTTTTCTTTGTACCATGCCTGAGATGAAAGGATGAAACGTGGCGGCCAATCCAATGTTGTTGGTCGCGAGCGTTTGCGCGAGCACATCGAGGTCTTCCCGAATGGCCGTATCCATGCCGACGCTGACGCCCGCATTGGCAATCACCACGTCGGGCACGCCCTGCGCAGCAATGCAATTGCGCCCAGCTTGCACAATGCTATCCGTTTGCGCCACATCTGCACGATAAATAGCATAGCGCTCAGCGTTGATTTTCTGAAGACTAACCCATGACTCGACCTCAGCAGTGCGGCGCGCAACCAAGGCCAAACGATAGCCAGCTTCATAGTAGCGCCAGGCCAGCGCTTGGCCGATGCCGCTGGAGGCGCCGGTGATGAAAACGAGAGGGGCTTCTATCATGGTCTTTTGGACTCCATTCGGACACGGACACGCCCGTCAAGTTGCACAATGCCCTCAGCTTTGTTGTAGAGCATTTTGTCGCCGCTGAACTCATCCGAGCCACGGATCACCGACACAGGTTTGTGCGACTTGATCTCATCGGTTCGCAAAAATGCATGAAGAAACTCGCCACGAAACTCGATCCGAGGTTGCATGCGACCCGAGCTATCTCTGCTGGCTTCGCGGATGACGAAAGCATCACCCACAAGTTGCACCTCCGATCCATCGCCGTTGCTATAGGCGCGGTTGCCCCGACCGGTCGTGATCCGGCCTGCCCGGCTGGCGCGCATCTGCGCGGTGTCGATCTCCAGTACATCTGTTTCAGGCAAATGACGTGCTTTTTGACCAAACACTTCGCTGATCAAAATGCCTTGCGCATCAAAATTCTTGACTGAGAAGTTCGTTAAAAAATAGTCAGGATCCTGTCGCTTCGCTCTTTCTGGCTCTGCGACAGGCGCGGTCGGCGTGTTACGCGCTAGCCACCAGGTACCGAGCGCAAGCACTCCCATCACGACCACCGGGAGATAGAGCGTGATGCTGCTGAACAAGCGGCGAAGAAGACCAGAAGCAATCACGGCTGCAAGACCTCGTCATACAAGCGAGCATAGTGTCCCTGAGCCACCAGCAGAAGGTCGCAGAGATATCGCACCGCGCCGCTGCCGCCACACACTGGGCTCACGACATGAGCGACACCCTGATTCTCGACGTGTCCGTTAAGTGGCGCGCAGGCCAACCCGGCTCTGGCGAGCAAGGGAAGGTCTGGCCAATCATCGCCCATGGCAGCGACCTGTGCCCAGTTCAGCCCAAGTTGGGCAAGCAGCTGCTCTGCCGCTGACAGCTTGTTCTCAGTGTTGTAGAACGCGTGCTCAATGCCTAAGCCCGCCATGCGATGCCGCAGCGCAGCGCTATCGCGGCCGGTGATCACCGCAACAGTGATTCCAACGGCTTTCAACTGCTTCAACCCTTGACCATCAAGCACCGAAAATCGCTTGATCGACTCGCCGTGCTCGCTGAAATACAGGCCACCATCGGTGAGCACGCCGTCAACATCCAAGATGACCAAGCGTATGCCCTGTGCCCGCAGCAAAAGCTCGGGTGCAAATTGAATCCGTGGCTGTTGTCGAGGCATCAGATCACCTTGGCGCGCATCAGATCGTTGGAGTTGAGCGCACCAACGAGCAAGCCGTCCTGGTCAACCACGAGCACGCTGGTGATGCGGCTTTGCTCCATCAGTTCGGCCGCCTCCACCGCAAGATCGTCAGGGGATATTGTGCGCGGTTGGCGGTGCATCACTTCGCCCGCAGTAAGCTCGCGCAAGTCAACCCCCCGCTCAACCAAACGCCGTAAATCGCCGTCGGTGAAGATGCCGAGAACATATCCAGCAGAGTCCACCACGGCGGAGGCACCCAAGCCTTTTTGGCTCATCTCACGCATGAGCTCGGAAAAACCCGTGTTCGATTGAACCTGCGGTAAATCCTTGCCCTGACGCATGAGGTCACGGACATGCATCAGCAGTTTTCGCCCAAGACTTCCGCCCGGATGCGAGCGCGCAAAATCATCCGCTTTGAAGCCCCGGGTATCCAGCAAAGCCATCGCGAGGGCATCGCCTAAAGCCATTTGTGCCATGGTGCTCGCCGTTGGCGCCAAGTTCAGCGGGCAGGCCTCTTTCGCAACCGAGCTGTCCAGCACCACGTCGGCATGCTGTGCCAACGTCGATTGCAAGCCACCAGTCATCGCTACCAACGGCACACCCAAGCGCTTGATATACGGCACGATCGCTGACAGCTCTTCTGATTCTCCTGAGTTGGAGATAGCCAAAACAGAATCGATCGATTTGAGCATGCCCAAATCGCCATGACTGGCTTCAGCGGGGTGAACAAACATCGCGGCAGTGCCGGTCGAGGCCAGCGTTGCTGCAATCTTTCGGCCAATATGGCCGCTTTTGCCCATCCCCATGACAACCACGCGCCCTTGGGTAGCAAGCATGATGTCGACGGCCTGGGCAAAGGCGAGAGCCGCCGAGGCCTCAACAACCAACCGGGTTCGGATGCCCGTTACTGCGGCGGCTTCAATATCCAGCGTGTCCAGTGCTAGCGCGATAGCTTGTTGAGTTTGTTCTGGCGTCATGCTCATGCCCCGATTTTAGGCGCTTGGCAGCGTGCAGGCTCACGCTGCCCCGTCAGCCTCGTTGGCGCGCCCTTATTCGGTGAAGGTCGGCTTGCTGCGGGCGCCTAGTTTGCCACGGACAGAGTCCTTGCTCGGACCAAAACTCGTTTCTTGGAAACCACGCGCCACGGTCATATCGTGCTTGGCCAGTACAGCAATCAAATCGCGTTCGTTCAGCGGTTTCGTCAAATACGCATCGCATCCGGCCAAAGCACCTCGAATTTTGTCAATCGTGCCGCCGAGGCTTGTAAGCATGACGACAACAGGGGGCTTGCCATCGGAGTATTTCCGTTGTTTGATCGCGCGACAAGTTTGGTAGCCGTCCAAGCCTTCCATCGTCACTTCAAGAAAAACGAATTTGTAGGGTCGGGTGTTCATCCTGCCCAAGGCTTCTTCGCCCGAATTGACCAAGTCCGCGTTGAAGCCAAAACGCGATAAACGGTTGCGCATAAACTTCAGTGCGATGTCGCTATCGTCGACGACAAGGATATGCTCAACGTCAAAACCGCTGGGCTTAGGGGCCTGCGATAGCGCGTAGTTGGCCATGGGGTCGCCCGAACTACTGGCTTCAAAGCGAGGCTTACCGACGCCGGTGCGCACGGAGTTTCGCGCAGCAGCATCTAGTGGTTTTGCTGTTGAATGGCCCGGTGGCGCCGGCGAAAACGTCGAAGCTAAGAGCGCGGACTGTGAGTCCAAGCTCCCGGAGCCGTCTGTTTTCTGATCGTTGGCCCTTCCAGCGGAGGCTGATGCGCGTGGAGCGGTCAAAAGACCCTCGACGGTGGTCAACATTTTCATCAAGTTCAGCGGGCGGCGCAGCAGTGGCCAGCCTGTGCCGCCATCCTCCGCGCCGACCAACAATACTTTTTCGCTCGGCTTGGCGGCAATGCATTGCTGGAATACCTCGGCGGCATCGGCGTTGACGATGGCTAAAGCTGCGTCACGAGCCTCACCAACCAGTATGTAACCTGGAGTCCGGCGCGCAGCCAGCCGAAAGAAAGACTCGAAAGTCACTTTTTCAAACGCGGAAAATCCGAGCAATACGATCTTGTGGGGCTGGGGCATCAGGCATTCTTTTAATACTATAGTAGTCAAATTGTATAGACGAACAAGAGAAATGCCTAGCGTTATGCAGCATGCTTTTTGGCCTGCGGCGCATTCGCTCGATGGCGATCACAATAGTGACTTTGCTAACGAGGGAATCATGACTCAAACCAATACCATCTACGATTTCGATGCGAAGGATATCAATGGTAAAAAAGTTGCTTTGCGCAAATACGACGGTAAGCCGTTGTTAATTGTCAACACGGCCAGCGGCTGCGGCTTCACCCCGCAATACAAGGGGCTGCAAGCCTTGCATGATCAGTACGGCAAGCAAGGCTTGGTCGTCCTGGGTTTTCCGTGCAATCAATTTGGCGCTCAAGAATCGGGCAGCAATGAAGAAATCGCGTCGTTTTGCGAGCTCAATTTCGGCGTGAGCTTCCCGTTGATGGCGAAGGTCGATGTCAATGGCGCGCAGGCTACACCTCTGTACCAATGGTTATGTGAACAAGCCCCCGGTTTGTTGGGCAGCAAAGCCATCAAGTGGAATTTCACCAAGTTTCTCGTCGCACGCGATGGCCAAGTGATCAAACGCTACGCCCCGCAAGATACCCCACAAAGCCTTGCCAACGACATCGAAGCTGCGCTTGCGCGCTAAAGCAACACGATCTGATGGGTCAGCATCTGGCCGCGTCATGAACTGTTTCATGAGCGAAGCAAGCGCCGCCACTCAGCGATAGCGCAGCTTCATCACCAAAATGCTGATCGCCAGCGCGAGCGTGATGGTATTGGCCACGATGATGGGCCAAGATCCCAAAAAGACGCCGTAAACCAGCCAAAGCGCGACACCCGCTGTAAAACAGGTGTACATCGTCAGGGAGATGCCCCGCACATCTTTGGTGCGGAACGTTTTCCAGGCTTGAGGAATGAAGCTCGCTGTGGTGAAGCAGGCGGCGAGCGTGCCCACCAGTTCTGTCGTGAATGTGTTCATTGCTATGCAATATATAGCGTTTGGCGCTTGTTCTGTATGGGTTAGGGGTTGAAAAGCCTTGAAAAAGGGAGGCGCTGCGCGTTTACCGCGCTTTTACGACCCATTCGAGCAATGCGTCCAGTGCGGGCCGAGCGGTGCTGGCGTTGTCGTGATTGATGATGGCAACGAGGCTATAGCGCTGGCCATTGGTCGCGTTGACATAGCCCGCAATCGCCGCCACGTCTTTCAAGCTACCGGTCTTGAGCTGCGCTTGACCGATGACCGGTGAATGAGGGATGCGTTCGCGCATTCGCGCAGCGGTGCCGTCAACGCCAGCGATCGCCAATGAGTTGGCGAACACTTGGGCGTGTGGGCTGCTTGCAGCGGCTTGTAGCAACGCGTTCAGGGCTGCTGCGGTTGAGCGCTCGATGCGTGACAAGCCCGAGCCGTTATCGATAGTGGGACTGGTTGCGTGTGGCAACCGTTTGCTCCACCAGGTGCCGATGTTTTTCTGAGAGGCTGCAAAGCTACCGATACCCGCAGACTCGGCCGATTGCGCGGAGAGGGACAGAAAAACCTGCTGCGCCATCACGTTGTTGGAGAACTTATTGACATCAGCAATGATATCGGAGAGCGGCAGTGATTCCGCGCTGTGCAGCAGGCGCGCGGAGCTGGACAAGTTTCCTTCACGCACAGTACCGCTGAGTTGCCCTCCAGCAGCGCGCCACATGGCTTCAATCACCCGCGCGGCATATTGGCGCGGAGCAACGTAAGCGACCGGCCAGATGCGCTCACCGCAAGCCAGCGGATAGCGGCCTGCAAAACTGATCCGATCAGCACTGGAGAAATCAGCTTGCAGGCTGGAGCGCCAGTCGCCGCAGGGGCCGTAGGACGCGTTGACTTCAACCGGTAAATCCAAGCGCGCCATGGGAGGTTCGGCGCGCAGCAGCACGCGCTTGCCGCTGGCGTCTGGGGAAAACGTGAATATCAAGGACTTAAAGTTGACCAACAGGCCGTCGGGTGCCACGTTGTAAGGGCGCAGCGGCTCGTCGTCAAATGCGGCGGGGTTCTTGTCGGACACGTCAAACACCTGCCGATCCATCAAGATGTCGCCGCGGATCTCGCGCACGCCTTTGGCCTGCACCTGCTTGAAGAGGTCATCGAGCCGCTCGAGGACGAGCTTGGGATCACCGCTGCCGCGCAAGATGAGATTGCCGCTGAGGATGCCCGTTTGCACCGTACCGTCGACGTAGACGCGGTTTTTCCAAGTGAAATCAGGGCCAAGCTGATCCAGCGCTGCGTAAGTGGTGATTAATTTCATCACCGAAGCCGGGTTAACACTGGCGGTGGCGCGATGGTTGATCAGATCAGCCGCTGCTGCATTGCGGCGGGCTTTGTTGCTTAAGTCGGAGGTGGCCGGTAGCGCCTGAACAACGACGCTGATAGCGCTTGCGGGCATCCCTACTTTCGCGAGAGCTTGCAACACTTCCTTAGGCAGTGGCTTTGCCGCTTGGCTTTGCCGCGACGTTGATCTAGACGAATCGTGATGAGGTTGGGCGGCAACGATTGAGGTGACCATTGCAAGAGCGATGACGATGCCCTGCTGCAAAAAGGTCTTCAAATAGCTCATCCAGCGATTATGTTGGGTAGCGCCGTGTCTTGACGCGGCCGCATGAAAAAAGGGCAGCTCACGCTGCCCTTGGATCAAGTGGCGGCACGAGACCGCTACCGACTAATCAGCATAAACGCCAGAAGCCTTAATGATCGGCTCCCATTTTGCAATTTCTGCGGTCACAAATTGCTTGTGCGCCACCGGACCAGTGCGAGCATCGGTGAAGATGACTGCGCCCAAGGCTTGCTGCTTGGCAATGAAGTCTGCGTCGTTCAGAGCAACTTTTAGGGCATCATTCAGCTTCTTGTGCACGGCGGCAGAGGTGCCTTTGGGAGCATACAAACCGTGCCAGACGGAGACTTGGAAGTCCTTCAGGCCGGCTTCCTGGAGGGTAGGCAGGTCTTTGAGCGCTGGTGTGGTCAGGCGCTTGGCCGTCGTCACGCCATAAGCTTTGACCTTCTTGGCTTCAATTTGCCCGGTGGTGTTTGTGGTTTGGTCGCACATGAGATCCACCTGACCACCGAGCAGATCGTTCATGGCTGGCGCAGTGCCGCGGTAAGGAACGGTAGTCATGTCCACGCCGATGGCGGCTTGGAAGAGCATGCCGCAGAGGTGAGAAGCAGAAGCAATGCCGGCGTTGGCGAGGTTGATCTTTCCTTTGTTGGCATTGGCCCAAGTGCGCAATTCAGCGAAATTGTTCGCTGGCAAATTGGCGCGTGCAATCAATGTCATAGGGACTTCGTTGATCATGCCAAGATACTCAAAGTCATTCTGGACGCTGAAAGGCAAATTGCGAACGAGGGTCGGGAACACGCCCATCGCGATATGGTGCACCAGCAGGGTGTAGCCATCATTGCTTGCCTTGGCGACCTTGTTTGCACCGATCAGGCCGCCTGGGCCACCGGCAGCGTTCTCGACCACAACGCTGGTGCCTAAGACCTTGCCCATGGCAACGGCTAAGTCGCGCGCGACACGATCAGTGGGACCGCCCGCTGCAAAAGGCACAACGAAGCTGATAGGCTTGTCCTTGACCGGGAAGTCCTGCGCGGCGGCAGACAGGCTCAGCGAGCCCAGGCCTAAAAGCGCGGCGGACGCAGCAGCGACGAGGGTGAAACGTTTGGTGATCATAAAAACTCCAGATGAAGGGTGAATGGCATAGATGTTAACGGCGCAAGCAAGGATTTCGGCTACGTGTTTACCACGCCATGCACCCTAGGATTAACCCGAAATCCCCTTTGAAATCAAGGGCTTAATGGCTTGCCACCGATGTTAAAACTGCGAATGTGGTTCACCGCACAAAGCCTATATACCTTTTGATGATGAGCATCCAACTACTCTGTATTGGACGGCAGTTCTGCATGGGCCTAAAGTCGCGCCATCATGAAATTTCTATCCGCTCTAGCACTCACCTTATCCTTGGCCGGATGGCTACCAACTGTCGCAAACGCCGGCGCACAAAGCGCGGTATCGGCAGATGATGCCCATTTGGCTGTATCCAGCGGCGCATTTGTTATTGATGTGCGTGAACCGGCGCAGTTTTCCCTTGGCCGCTTGCCGGGCGCCGCTTCGTTGCCTGCTAGCGCCGCCAAGCAGTCTTTGGCAGACTTGGCGATGAGCCTATCGCAAGCGGGCATTGACAGTTCGCGGACCATCTTGATCGTGGGCGAGGCCGGCGACGCCAACGCGCAAGCCCTTTGGCAGCAATTGGCGCAAGTAGCGACAGGGCGGGTGCTTTGGTTGGTTGGCGGCGTCACAGAGTGGCAGCTTCGCGGTCATGCGTTGACATCACTCAGCACGCCACGCGCTAAAGTTCCGCAGTTCTTGACGGTGCAAATCGCTGAGCCGTTGACGAGTCGCATGGCGGGCAGTCGGGTCCGCTCGAGCGCAGCACTAGAGCGAAATTTCGAGTCTAAAGTTGCCTTGGGCCCCTACTGAGCTTTGCTAAATGCTATGTAAATCATAGCGATTTCGGTTGCACTCACGCTAAGCGTAGCTTCGGGCGTCCTCAATCACTTTGCCATCATTGGGCAGACTACCTAAACTGAGCAACTCAATGTCGCCACGCAGTTTGGTGACATCGCGAACAGCCTGAGCGACTTGCTCAGACAAGCCATCGCGAATCGTACGTGCTTCAATTTTGAGCGTCATTTGATCGTTGGCCATTTCACCACTCACCACCAAACGTGCCTTGGCAATCTCCGGGAATCGTTTGATGACCTCAGCCACTTGTCCGGGGTGCACAAACATGCCGCGGATTTTGGTGGTTTGATCCGCTCTGCCCATCCAGCCCTTGATGCGCGTGTTGCTGCGGCCGGTCGGACAGGTGCCTGGCAACACGGCCGATAAGTCGCCCGTGCCAAAACGAACCAACGGGTAAGCAGGATTTAAGCTCGTCACGACCAATTCACCCACTTCCCCTTCGGGTACAGGGTCACCGGTGCCGGGGCGCACGATCTCGACAATGACGCCTTCGTCGAGCACCAAACCTTCTCGTGCATTGGTTTCGTAGGCGATCAAGCCCAGATCCGCCGTGGCGTAGCACTGATAGATGCTCATGCCGCGCTCAGTAAACCAATCGCGCAGACTGGGCGGAAATGCTTCTCCGCTGACCAGGCCTTTCTTGATGCTTAAGCGTTGCCCCGCTTCTTGCGCTTTTTCAACCAAAATTTTGAGAAAGCTCGGTGTACCCAAGTAGCCATCAGGCTGAAGCTCGGCCATCGCTTGCAACTGCTGCTCCGTTTGGCCTGTCCCCGCCGGAAAGACTGAGCAACCCACCGCATGCGCACCACTTTCCAACATGAACGCGCCGGGCGTCATGTGGTAGCTGAATGCGTTGTGCGCGAGATCACCGGCGCGAAAACCCGCAGCGAACACTGCACGGCCTGCACGCCAATAGTCTGGCGCTTTACCTTCCGGCTCATAGATGGGGCCGGGGCTGGCGAAGATGCGACCCATGCCGCGCTCACCGCTCTTGCGCAGCAAGCTACTGAATCCGCCGAATACGTCCCCGCCGGCTGCGCGCGAGGCTTTCTGGCGCTCATGCAGCTCGCTTTTGCGAGTCACGGGTAATTGTGCGAGCGCGTCGCGGCTGGAAATGCGGCTCGCTTCAACACCGGCAAGGATGTCGGCAAAAGCCGACGTATATTGCTGCGCATGTGCAATCTGAGCGGGTAGCGCCGCTAGGAGCGCTGCTTCGCGCGCGACCGGGCTGCGTGTCTCCAGCTCATCAAAAAACAAAGCCATAGCGCACTCCTGTTGAAATGACTCACTACAAAAAAGATAGCATATTGCGCAGCATTGATAAGGCCAAATGCGCTAATCTGCCAAAAAAACCTCGATACCCGACAGCGCGTTAAGCCAACCAGCGCTTGCGACGCTTGTAGCTTTTGTTGTCTTTGAAGCTCTTGCGCTCCCCGCCGCCCATGCCGAGGTAAAACTCTTTCACATCTTCATTCGTTGCGAGATCTGCGGCCTTGCCGTCCATCACGATGCGACCCGATTCCAAGATATAGCCGTAATCGGAATAGCGCAGAGCCATGTTGGTGTTTTGCTCGGCGAGTAAGAAGGTGGTTTTTTCTTTTTGATTCAAATCCTTGACGATATGAAACACCTCTTCTACGATCTGCGGCGCCAAGCCCATCGAGGGCTCGTCCAATAGAACCATCGTCGGGTTGGCCATCAGTGCGCGGCCAATCGCACACATTTGTTGTTCGCCGCCTGAGGTGTAGGCCGCTTGCGAGGTGCGGCGCGTTTTCAGGCGAGGGAAGTAGTTATAAACTTTCTCAAGATTGGCGGCGATTTGCGCCTTGCCCTTCACGGTATAGGCACCCGTGAGCAAATTCTCCTCGATCGTCAGGTGCGCGAAACAGTGCCGACCTTCCATCACCTGGACCACGCCGCGCTTAACTAAATCGGCGGGCGTGAGGTTTTCAATGCGTTCGCCACGCAGCTCAATGCTGCCTTTGGTCACTGCTCCGCGCTCGCCAGACAGCAGGTTTGACACGGCGCGCAAAGTCGTCGTTTTCCCCGCGCCATTGCCGCCGAGTAAGGCCACGATGCTGCCTTGTGGCACTTGCAGCGACACGCCCTTGAGCACCAAGATCACGTGGTTATAAATGACTTCGATGCCATTGACGTTCAAGACAATGTTGTTTGGATCTGCCGGTGTGGATGTACTCATAGCTTGTACTTTCTCAAATCACAAAGCCGCACGCGACGTTGTGATTTGAGAGCAGGAGAGTCCTGCCCTCAAAACTTCGCTCAAATGCCAAGAGCGAAGGGCTATTCCTAGCAACCGCCGCTGATTCGGTTTTGCCGATCAGCTAGCGGTGTCCCCCTCGCAGCGCAGAGGGGGAAGGCGCGTGAGCGCCATAGGGGGAGGGTTACGAATTAAGAACCGCAGTCTTTGGCATCGCGGCGCGCGAGTTTCTTCTCTGCGCCATATTTTTCAGCCGAAGCTCTGACGAGTGGGCGGATGATCGCATCGTCAGCCTGCAGCCAGTCAGACGACCAAGTGAACTTGGCGCCATCCCAAGTGTGAACCCGAGCCCAAGCTGAGCCCATGTGATCCGCACAGCTGGTCGACACTGGGCGCATCACACCCTTAAAGCCGAGTGCATCGAGCTTGGCTTGCGTGAGGTTCAGGTTTTCATAGCCCCAACGTGCTTGCTCAGGCGTCACAGGCTTACCTTTGCCAAACCGCTCCTGCGCGGTGCGAGCACCTTCCACGGAAAGCATCGCGCCGACCACGCCGCGCATGTACAACACTTGCCCCACTTCGTCTTTCGGGCCAGTGCCTTGGTTTTTGCCATGGACTTTGGTGAGGATCTCTTTCACCACATCGGAGTTAGGCTCAGCGCCATGCTGCATCATCACCGCGTTGTAGCCCTTTGCAGCTTGACCCACGTCTTTCAGATCCGGTTCAGCGCCGGACCACCAGGTGCCAAACATGTTCTCGCGTGGATAGCCGGTCGCAACCGCTTCTTTGATGGCGGTTGCGGTCATCACGCCCCAAGTTTGCATGATCACGTAATCGGGGCGGCTCTGGCGCACTTGCAGCCAAGTGGCTTTTTGCTCAACGCCAGGCGCTGCAACGGGCAAGGGTTGGATCGTGAAGCCATGCATTGCAGCGCGCTCATTGATGATCGGCAGCAATTCGCGGCCAAACGGGCTATCGTGATACACCACGCCGATGCGCTTGCCTTTGAGCTTGTCCCAGCCGCCGGCTTTTTTGGCGATGTGCTGAAGCACGGTGTCGCCTGCTACCCAGTAGTGGCCAATCAGCGGAAAGTTCCACTTGAACATGTTGCCATCAGCTGAATCGCTGCGGCCATAGCCCGAGGTGATCAATGGAATCTTGTCGCCAGCGACTTTTTCCGTGAGGGCAAAGGTGATGCCCGTGGATAGAGGTTGGAACACGGTGGCGCCGCCATGTTTGCCCTTGAGGCGCTCGTAGCATTCCACACCACGCGCGGTATCGTAGGCGGTCTCGCACTCTTCTACGAGTGTCTTTACGCCATTGATGCCGCCGCGCTCATTGACGAGCTTCATGTAATCGGCATAGCCGTTGGCAAACGGTGTGGCATTGGGCGCCACTGGGCCTGTGCGTCCAGTTAAGCTGGGGAAAAATTGCACTTTATCCTGTGCTATTGCTGAAGTCGCGAAGCTGCTTAAGCCCGCGGCAGCAACCAAAACGGCTGCTGTAAGTTGACGAAGTTTCATACAAGTCTCCTAGAAAAAGATGAACACAATAGATTCAACGCTCACCAATTTGTTCGAGGCATAGGTGTTTGCGAGCACGCGACACCCAAGCCTATTGCTCAATGAGGAAAAGGCCAGATACGGAGCTTTTGCTTACCCAAGCTCCACAACCTGGCTAAACCATGTGGCTCCACGACCAAAAACCATACGATGAGTGCACCAAACACCATGATCTCAGTGTGTGCGATACCCGCTGTTGAAATGGGAATGCCGACCAAATCGCCCAAGACGGGCAAAAATTGGTTCAGAAAAATCGGCAAAATCACGATGAAAGCAGCGCCAAAGAAGCTTCCCATGATCGATCCCATGCCGCCGATGATCACCATGAAGAGCAACTGGAAACTGCGGTTGATGTCAAAAGCCGCAGGTTCCCACGCGCCAAGATAGACAAAGCCCCACATCGCCCCAGCCACACCCACAATAAAGCTCGATACCGCAAACGCCGTCAGCTTGGCATACATCGGTCGGATGCCAATCACAGCGGCTGCAACGTCCATATCGCGGATGGCCATCCACTCCCGGCCCATGGCACCTCGCACCAAATTCTTCGCCAGTAAGGCGATCACCGCCACCATACCTAAGCAAAAGAGGTATTTGTCTACCGGGCTATTGATGCTCCAGCCCATCACATTCATATCGGCCACAGACACCGAGCCTGACGTGGAGTTGTTGGTGAACCATCTGATGCGCAAAAATGCCCAATCACAAACAAACTGCGCAGCCAAAGTCGCCACTGCGAGATACAGACCTCGCACACGCAAGCTCGGAATTCCGAAAAACACGCCCACGACGGCGGCGCAGACCCCGCCTAAAAGCATCGCCGCGATGAGCGGGATACCGTCTACACGCACAAAAAAGTTGTATGCAGCATAGGCCCCGACGGCCATAAACGCGCCCGAACCAAGAGAAATTTGACCGCAGTAGCCCACGAGGATGTTCACGCCTATCGCAGCCATCGAAAGAATCAAGAACGGCACAAGAATTGCCTTGAACATGTAGTCGCTGGCCAACATCGGCACGCCAACGAATGCCACCAGCAATAGCAAGGCAATCCCCCAGCGATCTTGGGTGATCGCGAAGATTTGGCTGTCAGCTCGGTATGAGGTTTTGAACTGACCGTTTTCTCTGTAGAACATGATTCTTCTCTAGATTTTTTAGTTTCGACTAGCTTCGCTTAACTTGCAATGCAAGTTAGTCTCCACTGAAAGATCCTCTTTCGCTGCTTGCAGCGAAAGCCCTGCGGGCTTGATCGGGTGTTTCATACGCGATCAATGATCTTTTCGCCGAAGATACCTTGCGGCCTGAACAGCAGAAAAATGAGGGCAAGCACATAGGCAAACCAAATTTCGATACCGCCACCCACCATCGGGCCCAAATACACTTCAGAAAGCTTTTCACCTACGCCAATAATCAAGCCACCAATGATGGCACCAGGTACGGACGTCAGACCACCCAAGATCACCACAGGCAAAGCCCGCAGCGCCACCGTGGCCAATGAAAATTGCACACCAAGCTTGCTTCCCCAGATCATTCCGGCGACCAAGGCCACGACGCCAGCGACGCACCACACGATGACCCAAATGCGATTGAGTGGAATGCCGATGGATTGCGCCGCCTGATGATCGTCCGCCACGGCGCGCAGTGCGCGCCCGGTCGTCGTTTTTTGGAAAAACAGCGACAGCAGCGCAACCAGGGTTGCTGCAATGGCAGCGGCATACAGATCTTCCTTGTTGATCAATAGGCCTCCCGGGAAGGTGTCTTGGAAAGCCATCAAAGGCTCTTTGGGCATGCCGATATTGATTTGATAGATCGCGCTGCCAAACAAGGATTGACCGAGACCATCGAGGAAGTAGGCAATACCTAAGGTGGCCATCAGCAGCGTCGCGCCCTCTTGGTTCACGAGGTGGCGTAACACTAGCCGCTCTATCACCCAAGCCACGATAAACATAATGACTGCCGCGACTGCGAAGGCAAACACGTTGGCGACAATCCTATTTTCAATACCGGTCCATTGCGGAAACCATTCTGCAAATCGCGCCATCGCAAGCGCCGCAAACAGCACCATCGCGCCTTGGGCGAAGTTGAAGACGCCGGATGCTTTGAAAATCAGCACAAAGCCCAACGCGACCAGCGAATACAGCATGCCGGCCATCAGCCCGCCGAGTAGAGTTTCGAGAAAAAATCCCATGTCAGTGCCCCGTTCCCAAATACGCCTTGATCACCTCGGGGTTGTTGCGAACCTCGTGTGGCGTGCCGTCACCTATCTTCTTGCCGTAATCCAGCACGACCACGCGATCGGAGATGTCCATCACGACGCTCATATCGTGCTCGATCAAAACTATCGTCGTGCCGAATTCATCGTTCACATCGAGAACGAAGCGACACATGTCCTGTTTTTCTTCCACATTCATGCCGGCCATGGGTTCATCCAGCAGCAACACCTGCGGCTCCATAGCCAAGGCGCGGCCTAAATCCACGCGCTTTTGCAAGCCATAGGGAAGCTGACCAACAGGCGTCTTGCGATGGGCTTGAATCTCAAGGAAGTCGATGATCTTTTCGACATGCTCGCGATGCTCGTTTTCTTCGCGCTCCGCCGGCCCCCAGCGCAAGGCCTGCATAAAGATATTGGACTTGATGTGCAGGTTGCGCCCGGTCATGATGTTGTCCAGCACGCTCATGCCTTTAAACAAAGCCAAGTTTTGAAACGTGCGGGCGACACCCATTTCAGCTACTTCGCGTGAGTTCATGTGCTTGAAAGTCTTGCCGCGAAAGGTGATGGAGCCTTGTTGCGGGATGTAGACGCCATTGATGCAGTTGAGCATCGAGCTCTTGCCGGCACCATTGGGGCCGATGATGGCTCGCACTTCGTGTTCGCGCACATCAAAGCTGATGTCGGTCAGCGCCTTCACACCACCAAACGCCAGTGAGATGTTTTGCACCTCTAGGATCACCTCACCAATTTTCTTGCTCATGCTGCAGCCTTCAATGAAGCAAACGTTTTTGCATCCGAGATCTTGAGCGTTGCGCTGACCATGCCCGTACGTCCGTCCTCGAACTTGACCGTGGTTTCAATGTATTCCTCGGATTTGCCGCTGTACAAGGCATCCACCAGCGGCTGATATTTGTCACCAATAAAGCCACGTCGAACTTTGTTGGTCCGCGTCAGCTCGCCGTCGTCGGCATCCAACTCCTTGTGCAATACGAGGAATCGGCTGATTTGGCTGCCCGCCAAAAGGGCGTCGCGCGACAAATCGGCGTTGACGGATTCCACGCAGTCTTTGATCAAGCCATAAACCTCGGGCTTGCTCGCCAAATCGATATAGCCTGTATAAGGCAAGTTACGTCGCTCGGCCCAATTGCCGACGGCATTCATATCGATATTGATCATCACGCAGACTTGGTTGCGACCATCGCCATAGGCCACGACCTCTTTGATGAACTGGAAAAACTTGAGCTTGTTCTCGACGTACTTAGGCGCAAACATCGCGCCATCGTTGGCGCCGCCTTTGATGCGCCCCACATCTTTGACCCGATCGATGATTTTGAGTTGTCCGCTGGCGTCAATAAAACCTGCATCACTGGTGCGATACCAGCCGTCGGCCGTTTTGACTTCGGCAGTGGCCTGAGGATTTTTGAAATACTCTTTGAGCAGGCCGGGGGACTTGACCAAAATCTCGCCGTTGTCGTCGAGTTTGATTTCCACCCCTTCAATGGGCACGCCCACGGTGTCAGCGCGCACCGCATTGTCGGGCTGCAGGCAAACAAAGACGGCCGTTTCGGTGCTGCCGTAAAGCTGCTTGAGGTTGATGCCAATCGAGCGGTAGAAGGTGAAGAGGTCTGGGCCGATTGCTTCGCCAGCGGTGTAGGCCACACGAACTCGGCTAAGCCCCAAGTTGTTGCGCAGTGGCGCATAGACGAAGAAGTTGCCTAGCGCATACAGCAGCTGATCCACCAAGCTCAGGCTTTGGCCATCCATGCGAGCGGGGCCAACGCGTTTGGCCACATCCATAAAGGCTTTGAACATCGCTCGCTTAATGCTGCCCGCATCTTCCATGCGAATCATCACGCTGGTGAGTAAGCCCTCAAACACGCGTGGTGGCGCGAAGTAATAGGTCGGACCGATCTCCTTAAGATCGATCGTGACGGTGGATGCGTTTTCTGGACAGTTGACGATATAGCCGCAGACCAGCCATTGGGCGTAGCTGAAAATGTTCTGACCAATCCACGCCGGTGGTAGGTAGGCCAACACGTCTTCATTGGCGGTGAGTTGGTCAAATTTCGCCCCTGCTGCGCTGCGATCGAGCAAGCTGTGATGGGTGTGCACCACGCCTTTTGCATTGCCGGTCGTTCCTGAGGTGAAAAACATGGCGGCCACATCGTGCGCTTGTACTTTGGCCGCTTCGGCCTTGAAAAATACGGGTTGCTTCGCTGCGAAGGCTTTTCCAGAGACAATCAAGTGATCAAGCGAATCCAAACCTGCTTCGTCATACTTTCGCAGTCCGCGCGGATCATCAAACCAGATGTGAGCCAGCTGGGGTGCGCTATCGCGTACTTCTAGTAGCTTGTCCACTTGTTCCTGGTCTTCAACAATGCCAAACTTAATCTCGGCGTTGTTGATAGGAAAGATGCATTCGGCAGCCGCTGCATCTTGGTAGAGTGGGACGGGAATGGCGCCTAGACATTGAGCGGCCAGCATGCTGGCGTAAAGGCGGGGCCGGTTGGCGCCGATGACCACGATATGGTCACCACGTTGCAGGCCAGCTTGGTGCAGGCCGCAGCCAATGTGCTCCACCAGCGTAGCCAGTGCCTGCCACGTGGTGGTTTGCCAAATGCCATATTCTTTCTCGCGCATCGCTGGTGCGGTGGGGCGCTCGCTGGCGTGCTTGAAAAGCAATTGAGGGAAAGTCTGCATAGTGGGCCGGACTTTAGCGAATCATTTGACGCTATGATGTCTGTATAACGACAATTAAGGGGAAACACTAGGCAATAGTTACCCTTGATATGTCGTTCAAATTACAAGTATTGACTTTTTATGACAAGACACATCCCAGAAGAGCTCAGTTTGTCGCAGCGTAGGCGCAGTCCAACTCAAGAAGAGATCAAGGCAATCCCTTGGTTGGCTGGTCTGGAGCCGCATCATCATTTGCGCGCCTGTGCGGCCTTGCAAGTAGGGCAAGCCAAGACCGGTGACTATGTCGTGCGCGTTGGACGCCCGGTGACGTATTGGTTTGGTCTGATTGATGGCTTGCTCAAAATGAGCAATGAAACGCCAGATGGACGAAGCATCACTCTCATTGGCGTGCCGCCTGGTGGCTGGTTTGGCGAAGGTACGGTGCTTAAACAAGAAAACTACCGCTACAACATCCAAGCGCTGCGCCCCAGTGTGGTGGCCGGCATTCCAGTGGAGACTTTTCATTGGCTGCTTGACCAGAGCATTACTTTCAATCGCTTCGTGATGAATCAGCTTAATGAGCGCGTCGGGCAATTCATCGCGGCCCGCGAGAGCGACCGCATGACGAGCCCTGAAGCCCGTGTGGCGGCGGGCTTGACGGGTTTGTTCAATCCGGTGTTATATCCCAGTGCGAACAACGTCTTGCGGATTACGCAGCAGGAGTTGGCCAATTTAGTCGGCTTGTCGCGCCAGCGGGTGAATCAAGCGCTTCGGGAGCTGGAGTTGCGCCATTTGGTGCGCATTGAGTACGGGGGCCTTAAAGTGCCCGATATTCCTGCACTGCGCCAAGCCGCATTTGTCTCGGCAGCATAATATGAACGACATTCCTAAATCTTCACTGGACAAGCCCGCGGCCAAAGCGCTGAGGGTCGTCAAAGCACCAGCAGCGCCGCAGGAGCCGATTCGCTTAAATAAGCGCATGGCCGAGTTGGGTTTGTGTTCGCGCCGCGAGGCCGATGACTGGATCGAGCAGGGGTGGGTCAAAGTCAACGGAGAGATTGCACCGATGGGGGTGAAAGTCACGCCTCAAGATCGTGTCGAGGTTGACAAAAGAGCGCAAGGCCATCAGGCAGGGCAAGTCACGATCTTGCTCAACAAACCGATGGGCTATGTCAGCGGACAGGCCGAAGATGGCCATGAGCCTGCCGTGGTTTTGATCGCAAATGGTGCCCATTGGTTGGGCGACTCCAGTCCAACGCGCTTTGTACGCGACCAATTGCGCGGTTTGGCACCAGCTGGCCGTTTGGATATTGACTCCACAGGGCTTCTGGTGTTGACGCAGGATGGCCGCGTGGCTCGTCAACTGATCGGCGAAGATTCAGAAGTTGAAAAAGAGTATCTCGTGCGCGTGAGTTTGGTGCGCGCCAAAGATGCGGCCAATAGAAACATGCAAACGCCAGACGTGCAAAAACAGTTTCCTCTCGAGAAACTGAATATGCTTCGGCATGGCATCAGCCTAGATGGCCAGCCGCTCAAGCGTGCTCAAGTCGATTGGCAAAACCCGGAGCAATTGCGCTTTGTGCTGAAAGAGGGCAAGAAAAGGCAGATCCGCCGGATGTGTGAGGCGGTGGGTTTGTATGTAACGGGTCTTAAGCGCGTGCGCATTGGCAATGTGAAACTGGGTCAGTTGCCAGTGGGGCAATGGCGGTATCTCGCAGCGGATGAGAGGTTTTAACTTGCTGCATATTTGATAGCATGTTGCGCAACAAAGACGCCGACTAAAGGGTCAAAAGCCTCAAATTATTCAATCACAACAGCCGCACCGCCATGCTGTGCAGCCATCTGCCCGATCACGTACACCTGCTCACCCAAACCGGATAAGGTCGCCGCGCAAGCCACGGCTTCTGAAGGATCCACGACGACGATCATGCCAATGCCGTTGTTAAACGTCCGGTTCATCTCAAAATCGTCGATTCCGGCGGTGTTTTGAAGCCATGCAAACAATTCGGTTTGCGGCCAACTGCCCTTGTTCAAATGCGCAGCCACGCCTTCGGGCAGTACGCGTGGGATGTTTTCGATCAGGCCACCGCCGGTGATGTGCGCCAAGGCCTTGATCGGGTGAGCCTGCAAAGCTGCCAAGACATTTTTCACATACAAACGCGTCGGCATCATCAGCGCTTCCTTGAAAGGCTTGCCGTCCAAAGTTGCTGGTGCTGCTGCCCCCGCCCGCTCAATACATTTGCGCACGAGAGAGAAGCCATTGCTGTGCACGCCGCTCGAAGCCAAGCCAAGGATCACATCGCCAGCTTGCACGCTCGGGCGCGGGAGCAGCTTGGACTTCTCCGCTGCGCCCACACAAAAACCTGCCAAATCGTACTCGCCAGCCGGATACATGCCGGGCATTTCCGCCGTCTCGCCGCCAATCAAAGCACAGCCCGACAATTCGCAGCCTTTGGCAATACCGCCGATCACGGCGGCTGCGGTATCGACATCGAGCTTGCCGCAAGCAAAGTAGTCGAGGAAAAACATCGGCTCAGCGCCTTGCACGAGCACGTCGTTCACGCTCATGGCCACCAAATCGATGCCCACAGTGTCGTGCATGTTCCAGTCGAACGCGAGGCGCAGTTTCGTGCCCACGCCGTCTGTGCCGCTCACGAGCACCGGTTCTTTGTATCGCTTCGGAATTTCAAACAGCGCGCCAAAGCCGCCGATACCGCCCAGCACGCCTTCGCGCATCGTGCGCTTGGCCAGCGGTTTGATGCGCTCGACCAGCGCGTCGCCAGCGTCAATGTCCACGCCAGCGGCTTTGTAGGACAGGGGAGTGACAGACGTGGAGTTGCTCATGATTTGATAGCGTATTGCGCAGAGAATACAAGGGCTAAATGCCAAAAAGGCTCCAAAA
Source organism: Variovorax sp. (assembly GCA_031429925.1). Classification (GTDB taxonomy): domain Bacteria; phylum Pseudomonadota; class Gammaproteobacteria; order Burkholderiales; family Burkholderiaceae_C; genus JANMDU01. The sequence goes on along the minus strand of JANPAK010000113.1, from coordinate 1,056 downwards.
ACTCAGGAAAATACTGGTTTAAGCCCGTAGAATTGTCTCGATTGTAAATTTCTTAGCCCCCACCTTGTATGCAATTCACTCCAACACAAAGAACGGTTGCTGCTTGGGTCGCTATCGCGGCAACTGTCGTGTTGGTGATTTGGCTGCTCGGCCCTGTGATCACACCCTTTCTGGTTGCGGCGGTGCTGGCCTATGCGCTGACGCCGCTGGTCAACAAACTCGATGGCGTATGGCGTGGGAAATTGCCGCGCGTCATTGCTGTGCTGACAGTGGAGTTGCTGTTTATCGTGGCGATGCTGGCAATTGCTTTGTTGATTGTGCCGATCTTGGCCAAAGAGATTCCCTTGCTGCAGGAACAACTGCCGGTATTGGCCGAAAAACTCAATGGCTGGGCCGCGCCGATGCTCAAAAGCCTAGGGATAAGCATGACCTTGGATGTAGCCAGTGTGAAGGCATTTGTGCTCAAGTATTTGAATGCCAACATTGAGGATGGTTTGGTGGCCGTACTGTCCTCGTTGAAGGTGGGGGGCAGTGTGGCATTGACGCTGATCGGTAACGCTGTGCTGATTCCGGTGGTACTGTTTTACTTGTTGATGGATTGGGCGAATTTTGTACAGCGCACGGTTCAGTTTGTGCCGCCGCGCCTTCGCGCAGCCTATGACAGTTTTGTGGACGAGGCGGATGACGTGTTAGGGCAGTATTTGCGCGGCCAGTTGTTGGTCATGCTCGCGCTCGCTGTGTTTTACACGATCGGCCTTGCGCTCTTTGGGCTTGATTTGGCGCTGCCGATTGGCGTTTTCACCGGTCTTGCGGTGTTTGTGCCGTATGTTGGCTTTGGCCTAGGCTTGGTCTTGGCGTTGTTGGCGGGGCTACTGGAGTTCGCCTCTTTTAAGGCGGTTGCCATGGTGGCGTTGGTGTACGGTGCCGGGCAATTGATTGAAAGCTTGTATCTCACACCGCGCCTGGTCGGCAAGCGCATTGGGCTGCATCCTTTGGCCGTGATTTTTGCACTGTTGGCTTTTGGTCAATTGCTCGGGTTTGTCGGCGTACTTATTG
>JANPAK010000112.1:0-4531 GCA_031429925.1 Variovorax sp. | reverse complement strand
GCCGTATCCCCCACAAAAATTCCCACGATGCCCGAGGCCGCTAAAAGCAGCACCACGTCCCAGCTCAAGCTGCGCCAATGGCCATTGAACAAGCTCAGAGCCCAAAGCACCGTCAAGGCAAAAAACAAGCGCCAGCGGGTGAATGAAAACGCCCCCATATGACTCGCGGCTTTGGCAGAAAAAATACTGCCCACCGCCCAGCACGCAGCGGCCAAAAGGGCCAAGACTTCAGGCCGCATCAGTTACCCACGGCATCAACGCCATAGCCTTCGTCAGCAATCGCTTGGGCTAAAGCTTCGCGAGCTTGGGTTGATTCGATCTCCACCAAATTCTGGGTTCGATCGATCTTGACATTGGCCAACGGGTCCAGCTGTTTGATGGCACGGGTCACCGCCTTTTCACAGTGATCGCAAGTCATGCCGGTCACATTAAATGTTTGGTTCATAGGGTTTCCTCATCACGAAATCAATTTAGAGCATAGCCTGAACGTTTCGGCAAGGCCAGAGACACGTCATCACCGCGCAAAGTTGATGCACGCAAGCTTGATAAATGTCAATGTGTACCCCATCTAACATCGGTAGCCTAAAGCTCCCGTTATGAACACCGCACTCTCCGCTCCATCAGCAATAGATATTGGTATCGGTGGCATGACCTGCGCATCATGCGTTAGCCGTGTCGAGAAAGCGCTCAAGAAAGTGCCGGGCGTCCAGGAGGCCACTGTGAACCTGGCTACGGAATCGGCACGCATTCTGGTGGCGTCGGGCGGCGACCTTGAGGCACGCCTGCGTCGTGCCGTTCGGGACGCAGGGTATGAACCTCGCGCCGCCGATACCGCCGTGACGACGGACGAAGATTCACCCTGGGCTGGGTTCTTGCCCGTCGGAGTCGGCTTGGCTCTGTCTACGCCGCTTGTATTACCGATGGTCGGAGATTTGCTGGGAAAGCACTGGATGCTCGACCCGATCTGGCAGTTTTTACTGGCCACCCCTGTGCAGTTTATTCTCGGTGCGCATTTTTACAAAGCCGGCTGGTATGCCCTCAAGGCGCTGACTGGCAACATGGATTTACTGGTGGCCATCGGTACGACAGCAGGCTGGTTGCTGTCGATGTGGTTGTGGCTCACGGCCGAACCCGACGTTATGGTTCACTTGTACTTCGAGGGATCCGCCGTGGTGATTACCCTCGTGATGCTCGGCAAATGGCTCGAGGCGCGGGCCAAGCGACAAACCACATCAGCGATCCGCGCTCTGCATGCGTTACGGCCCGACGTCGCGCACTTGTTGAAGCCTGACGGTGAGGTCGATTTGCCAGTCGCTGAAGTGCTGGTAGGCGACCGTTTGGTTGTCAAACCCGGAGAGCGTTTTCCTGTCGATGGCAAGTTGCTGGAGGGACACACCCAGGTAGACGAATCCATGCTGACAGGAGAGCCGCTACCCATCGCAAAAGACGCTGGTAGTGCGCTGACGGGCGGCTCGATCAACGGTGATGGCCGCATCGTCATGCAAGTGGGCGCCGTGGGAGGCGAAACCGTTCTCTCGCACATCATCCGACTTGTCGAAGACGCACAGGCGGCAAAGGCACCGATTCAGCGACTGGTCGATAAGGTTAGCGCTGTGTTCGTACCAGTCGTTCTGTTACTCGCCGTCTTCACCCTGCTGGGCTGGTGGCTGTCAGGCCACAGCTTTGAGGTAGCGCTGATCCACGCGGTGGCAGTGCTGGTCATCGCCTGCCCCTGCGCACTGGGGCTGGCCACGCCTGTGGCCATCATGGCGGGAACGGGTGTGGCCGCTAAGCATGGCATATTGATCAAGGACGCACAAGCATTGGAGCTGGCTCATAAAGTCAATGTTGTGGCGTTTGATAAAACAGGCACATTGACGGTCGGCAAACCCAAGCTCACATCTCTATCAATTGCCGCTGGCATGGATAGAGCTGAAGTGCTGAGCGCGGCGGCTAGCCTGCAAAGCGGCAGCGAGCATCCGCTTGCGCGAGCCATCGTCAATGCAGCGCAGGAAAGCGGCATCGCCTTTGAAAGCCCAGACAATGTTCGCGCGGTGCCCGGACGGGGCAGCGAAGGAGAGGTGGGGGTGCGCAGCTTTCTGATTGGAAGTATGCGCTGGATGGACGAGTTGGGCGTTGACATGCGCGCTCTTGCCACACAAGCTGCACAACTGCAGGCGCAAGGTGCGACCGTCTCCGCCATGGCAGAGCGCACATCGCAGGGCTTGTCGCTTCGTGCTCTGATGGCCTTCGGTGATGAGCCCAAGCCAGGCGCCAAAGAAGCGCTTGCCAACTTGCGCGCACGGGGCATCAAGACTGTGATGATCTCTGGTGACAACCGGGGCGCTGCCGAAGCCATGGCGCGCCGCCTCGGCCTGAGGCCAGAAGAGGGCGAAGTAATGGCCGAAGTGCTGCCCGGGGACAAAGCCGCCCGAGTCGTGGCGCTGAAAGAAGGCGGCCACACTGTGGCGATGGTGGGCGATGGTGTGAACGATGCGCCCGCTCTCGCTGCAGCAGACGTCGGCATGGCCATGGGCAACGGCACCGACGTGGCCATGCATGCAGCGGGCATCACTCTGATGCGTGGCGACCCGCTGCTCGTCGCTGCTGCGCTAGAGATTTCAGATCGCACGGTGGCCAAGATCCGCCAAAACCTGTTCTGGGCGTTTTTCTATAACGTTGCCGGCATTCCTCTGGCTGCTTTGGGCTACCTGAGCCCGGTGGTGGCTGGAGCGGCCATGGCGATGAGCTCAGTCAGTGTTATGAGCAATGCATTGCTGCTCAAGCGCTGGAAGCCGAAGCCCTGATCACTGCATTTAGGTCGATTTCCGGCTCCAGGCCATATCACATCTGCGCGAAATGCTACAAAACAGTGAGCATTAGCAAACGACAGCTATCATTCCCTGCGCAGCTAGCGCCGCAATCACTTGCCGTACGTGCTCATGCCCACGGGCTTGGATGACGAGCTCGATATCGACGTTTTGTGCGGCTTGCAGGGTGAAAGCGCGTTGGTGATGCACTTCGTTGACATTTGCGCCCGCCTGCGCCACCGTCGCCGTAATGCGCGCCAGCGATCCGGGCACATCGCGCGCGCCCACTCGAATGCGCGCCAGTCGCCCGCTTCTGACCATGCCGCGCTCAATGATCGAGGCCAAGAGTAGCGGGTCTAGGTTGCCGCCGCAGAGTACCAAGCCGACATTTTTACCCGCAAAGCGTTCCTTGTGTTTGAGCAAAGCTGCCAAGCCTGCCGCACCCGCGCCCTCCACCAACGTCTTTTCAATCTCCAGCAGCAGCACAATCGCCTGCTCAATCTCGCCTTCGTCGACCAAAACGATATCCTCCACCAAGCTGGCGATCAGCTCTAGCGGCAGCTTTCCCGGGGTGGGCACGGCGATGCCCTCAGCAATCGTGCTCGGGCCTTGGGGCAGACTCTCACCCTTAATGGCGTTGTACATCGCCGGAAAGCGCTCAGTTTGCACGCCGATCAGCTCAATGCTCGGCTTGATCGCTTTGGCTGCCACGGCCATACCGCCCATGAGCCCGCCGCCGCCAATCGCCACAATCAGCGTCTCCAGCTCAGGCACGGCCTTCAACATCTCTAGCGCGACGGTGCCCTGCCCTGCGACGATCTGCGCATCGTCATAGGGATGCACCAAAGTGAGTGATTGCTCTTGGGCAAGCTCCAACGCGTGATTTCGTGCCTCATCGAGCGTATCGCCGTGCAAGATCACTTCAGCGCCGAGACGGCGCGTGTTGTCGATTTTCACGCCGGGCGTGAACTGCGGCATCACAATCACCGCGCGCATCCCCAAGCGGCGGGCGTGGTGGGCGACGCCCTGCGCGTGGTTGCCCGCACTCATGGCCACCACGCCTTTTGTGTTTGGAGGCAATTGCGAAAGCTTGTTACATGCGCCGCGCTCTTTGAAGCTGGAGGTGAACTGCAAGTTCTCGAATTTGAGAAATACCTGCGCGCCGGTGATCTGCGAGAGTGTCTTGCTCTCCACACACGGGGTATCGAGCACATGCGGTGCGATGCGTTGGGCGGCACATTGGATGTCATCAACAGTGATCATGGCGACATTGTGGCTTCTAAGCAGACCGGTCTTTGCAAATGTGTGGTGAATTTCACACATGATAAATACCCTTCCTGTCTTCCCATAATTTATAAACTACGTTATGGTCTGCAGCAGAGAGAATTCCTTTCTGCACACAGGAGGCTCCTCGATGACCAAACGTGCTATCCCGCTCGCTCCACAGTTGTCTGACGGTTTGTTGGCTTCGCCTGGGCTAAAAAGCGCCCCGGTGTTGGAGTTGATGTGCTCGCAGTTTGTACTCACCTTAGCGGCCAAGCAAGGCGCTAAATTCAATGTGCGCCGCGATCTGAATAGTCTGCTGGCGCTGACCGGGCGGCATATGGTCTGGCCCGTCCACGTCATGGAGCGTCTGCGCGAGTTCCTGACTCGCCGCTGCGCTGGTAACGAGTTTTGGAAGAACCACGAATCCCTCAGCCCTACCGACTTCATTGAGCGCC
>JANPAK010000111.1:0-5326 GCA_031429925.1 Variovorax sp. | reverse complement strand
CCAAGTTGCCCAGTCCCATCAAAGCGGATGGCAGCAAGGCCGGCAAAGTCTTCCTCACCGTGAAAAACAACGACAAAGTTCGTGCTGTCCAAGTCGCGAAAGAGTTGGTCGAGATGGGCTTTGCGTTGATTGCCACCAAGGGCACGGCTGCCGCGATCGCAGCAGCAGGCATCTCGGTGCAAACGGTCAACAAAGTCACTGAAGGCCGCCCGCACGTGGTCGACATGATCAAAAACAACGAAATCAGCATGGTGATTAATACGGTTGAAGAGCGCCGCAATGCGATCGCCGACAGCCGTGCCATTCGCACGAGCAGCTTGCTCGCCCGCGTTACCACATTCACGACAATTGCTGGCGCAGAAGCCGCTGTTGAGGGGATGAAGTACATCGATAAATTAGGCGTGATTTCTTTGCAGGAGATGCATGCGCAATTGGCTGGACAGCCGACTTGATCAGTTAGTTGGGCTCAGTTAAAATTTAAGCCTTCCAGGCAAACCGCTGGCTTTCGAGCCAGCGGTTTGTTTTTTGCAGAGACACTTAGTAGAGATTTTCATCATGCCTACCATCCCTATTACCAAGCGCGGCGCTGAAAAGTTGCGCGTTGAGCTTCACGACCTGAAGACTGTGCAGCGTCCTTGGGTGATCAATGCGATTTCAGAGGCGCGCGCACAGGGCGACTTGAGTGAGAACGCTGAGTATGAAGCCGCCAAAGATCGCCAAGGTTTTATCGAAGGGCGCATTCAAGATATTGAGAGCAAGTTGTCTGCCGCGCAGATCATTGACCCGACCGAAGTGGATGCAAATGGGCGCGTGGTGTTTGGCGCGACGGTGGAACTGGAAGACGAAGACACAGGCGCCAAAGTTAAGTACCAAATCGTGGGTGAAGATGAAGCTGATTTGAAACTGGGCTTGGTGAATGTGTCTTCGCCAGTTGCACGAGCCATGATTGGCAAGGAAGTGGGCGACACGGTCGTGGTGCAAGCGCCTAGTGGTGTGAGGCACTACGAGATCATTGCCGTTGTTTATGTTTAGTACTCAGCGGTTCAATTTTTGATTGTTTTTGGCATTTTGCTTTTATAGATATTGCGCAGTATGCTATTTAATCAATAGCAGATAAAGAAATCCGCTTTGGCAGTTGCTGAAGCGGATTTTTGCATTGTCAGCCTCTAAAATCAATCGATGAGCAGCCAACCTACTTCCTTCGTTCACCTGCGCTTGCACTCTGAATTCTCTGTGGTGGATGGCACAGTTCGCCTTGACGATGCGGTCAAAACAGCAGCTGATTTTGCGCAAGGTGCGTTGGCGATCACGGATTTCAACAATCTGTTTGGCGCGGTGAAGTTTTACAAAGAAGGCCATGGCAAGGGAGTCAAGCCGATCCTTGGCGCAGAGATGCTACTTGATATGGGCGTGGCAGAAGCTGGCAAAGAGCTTGCAATCTCGCGGATCGTGCTGCTCGTACAAAACAAAACCGGCTACTTGAATTTATGCGAGCTGATCTCGCGCAGCTGGACGCAAAACGCTGTGCGTGCCAATGCAGTGTGCAAATTAGCTTGGCTTCAGGAGCGGTCTGACGGCCTGATCTTGCTCTCAGGCGCGCAGGCGGGTCCTTTGGGTGCAGCACTGCTCCAAGGCGATGAAGCCAAGGCCAACGAGGTGGCTTTGCAACTGGCCTCGATATTCCCGCATCGCTTCTATATCGAGTTGCAGCGTGCAGGCCGCGCAGATGATGAGGCGCATGTGGTGGCTGCGGCCCGCCTCGCCGCTCGCATGAAGCTGCCGGTGGTAGCAACGCATCCCGTGCAGTTCCTCAAGCGTGAAGACTACGAGGCACATGAGGCGCGCATCTGCATTTCTGAAGGTGAGATTCTGGGCAATGCGCGCCGTGTGCGTAAGTTCACGCGCGAGCAGTATTTCAAATCGAGCGAAGAGATGGCGCAGCTTTTTGCGGATTTGCCGAGCGCCTTGGCCAATACTCTGGAAATTGCCAAGCGCTGCAACATGACGCTGGAGCTGGGCAAATCCAAGCTGCCGCATTTCCCCACGCCGCTGGTCAATGGTCGGCAACTATCACCTGAAGATTATTTCCGCCATGCATCACACGAGGGTTTGAAAGAGCGCATGCTCATGCTCTACCCCGATGCGGCAGTGCGCGAAAAGCAAATGCCTGAATATCTGGCGCGGCTCGAATTTGAGATCGACACGATTTTGAAGATGGGCTTTCCCGGCTACTTCCTGATCGTGGGCGATTTCATTCTCTGGGCCAAAAACAATGGCTGCCCCGTGGGGCCGGGGCGCGGCTCCGGTGCGGGCTCGCTGGTGGCTTATGCGTTAAAGATCACCGATCTCGATCCGCTGCAATACAAGCTGCTGTTTGAACGCTTCTTGAATCCCGAGCGCGTGAGCATGCCCGACTTTGATATCGACTTTTGCCAAGCCAACCGCGATCGCGTGATCGATTATGTGAAAGCAAAATACGGCAAAGAGGCGGTGAGCCAGATCGTCACTTTCGGCACTATGGCCGCACGCGCTGCGGTGCGCGATGTGGGCCGCGTGATGGATATGAGTTACACCTTCTGTGATGGCATCAGTAAACTCATTCCCAACAAGCCCGGGCAGCACATCACCTTGGAAGGCGCGCTCAAGGCCGAGCCCCTGTTTCAAGAGCGATATGACCGCGAAGAGGAGGTGCGCACCTTGGTGGATATGGCACGCAAGCTCGAGGGCATGACCCGCAACGTGGGCATGCATGCCGGCGGCGTGTTGATTGCGCCGGGCAAGCTCACTGATTTTTGCCCCTTGTACCAGCAGCCTGGCAGTGACTCCGCTGTGAGTCAGTATGACAAAGACGATGTGGAAGCCGTTGGCTTGGTGAAGTTCGATTTTCTGGGTCTGGCCACGCTGACCATTCTCGAGTTGGCTAAGAATTTCATCACCCAGCGCCATCCCGGGCAGAAGGATTTTGCTTTTGAAAGCATTCCACTTGATGATGCCGCAACCTACAAGCTTTTTGCCGATGGCAAAACCGAGGCCGTGTTCCAGTTTGAAAGTCGTGGCATGCAAGGCATGCTGCGTGATGCCAAACCCACGCGCTTAGAAGACTTGATCGCACTGAACGCGCTGTATCGCCCCGGCCCGATGGATTTGATCCCCAGCTTTGTGGCGCGCAAGCACGGTCGTGAAGAGATCGATTACCCGCATCCTCTTGTGGTGGAGATGCTGTCGGAGACCTACGGCATCATGGTCTACCAAGAGCAGGTGATGCGGACCGCGCAGATTCTCGGCGGCTATTCGCTCGGCGGCGCCGACTTGCTGCGACGTGCCATGGGCAAGAAGAAAGCGGAAGAGATGGCCCAGCACCGCGAGATCTTTCGCGCGGGCGCTGCCAAAAATGGCATCGCCCAGCCCAAGGCCGATGACATCTTTGATTTGATGGAAAAGTTTGCGGGCTACGGCTTTAACAAAAGCCATGCTGCCGCCTATTCTTTGCTCGCCTATCACACCGGTTGGCTTAAGCGCCATTTCACAGCCGAGTTCTTCTGCGCCAATATGACGATTGAAATGGACAACACCGACAAGCTCAAGGTGCTGTTCGAAGATGCGACGAATCATTTCGGCTTGACCTTTGAGCCGCCGGACGTCAACCGCGGAAATTACCGCTTTGAACCCGTCAGCGACAAAGTGATTCGTTATGGCTTAGGTGCTGTGAAGGGCTCAGGGCAGCAGGCTGTTGAGGCGATCATCGCTGCTCGAGAAGAGGGTGGATTCTTCAAGAGCCTGTTTGACTTCTGCGCTCGCGTGGAGCGCAGCAAGATCAACAAGCGCACGATAGAAGCGCTTATCAAGGCTGGCGCATTTGACAGTCTGCATCTGAACCGCGCGGCTCTGATGGCCTCCGTTGAATTGGCGATGGATTTTGCCGAGACGCAGGAAGCCAACGCCAACCAAGGCGGTTTGTTTGACATGATGGATTCACATGCGGCGAGCACGCAAGAGCCACCGCTCGTGGAGGCCATGCCTTGGGGTGTGAAAGAGCGCTTGTCGCTGGAAAAAACGGCGGTCGGCTTCTTCCTCTCAGGCCACCTGTTCGATGAGAGCGAGCGCGAGCTTCGGCAGTTTGTGAAACTCAAAGTGGATGATTTGATGGAATCGCGTGAGCCACGCACCGTTGCTGGCATCGTGAGCGATTTTCGCGTGATCAACGGGCAGCGCGGCAAGTTGGCGATTTTTAAGATTGACGATAAATCCGGCGTGATTGAAGCCACCGCCGATGAAGCGTTGCTCAACGCCAACAAGCTTTTGCTCAAAGACGATGAGCTGCTCATATTTGAAGGCAAGGTGCAGCCTGATCGCTTCTCTGGCGGTCTGCGCATGCAGGTCAATCGGATCTGGGATTTGGCCACGGCGCGTGCAAAGTTTGGCAAGTACCTTAAAGTTGCGGTCAATGGCAAGGCGCCTGATTTGGAGCGCATGGTGCGCGAGTTTCCGCCCAAGAAGGAAGAAACCGAACAGGGCTCGCTCCTGCGCGGTCTGCCTGTGCGATATGCCGTTTGGCGCGAAGCAGAGGATCTCACGGTGAGCGCGGAGATTGAGCTTGGCGAACGCGCTAGATTCTTCCCCAGCGATGCAGCATTGGCCAGCTGGATCGCACAAGCGCACGCAGGCGATGCCACGATCGTCTACAACGTCTGAACCGAGTACCCATGGCGCACATCTACATTTACTCCCCCAGCGGCGCAGTGCGCGATAAAGCAGCTTTCAAACGCGGGGTGCTGCGCCTCAAAGCCCTTGGTCATGAGGTGGAAATCGATCCCGCCGCGCTGAAGTCCGTGCAGCGCTTTGCAGGCGATGATGCGGAGCGTTTATTGGCGTTTGACAGAGCCGCGGCCAGCGGTGCGGATGTCGCGCTGATCACGCGTGGTGGCTATGGCCTCTCGCGCAGCCTGCCGCATCTCAACTACAAAGCGATTGCCAAATCCATCAAGCAAGGCATGCTGTGGGTTGGCTACAGCGATTTCACGGCCTTGCAAGCGGCGTTGCATGCGAAGACAGGTGCAGTGACTTGGACAGGACCTGCGCTTTGCGAGGACTTCGGTCGCGCGCTCGATGCGGATGAGCATGGTTTTGCCCCCCAAGAAGCAACTGATGACATCATGGAAGCTTGCTTTGACGATCTAGTGCAAGGCGTTTGCGAAGGCGCCGGTTGGAGCATGTCTGCCGTGGACATGAGAAACGCTATGAATTCAATAGCGTCTAGCGCAGATATTGGTTCAGTCAGAAGCACATTTGATCTTAAAAGTCGTAAGCTGCAAGGCCAGCTTTGGGG
>JANPAK010000110.1:0-3367 GCA_031429925.1 Variovorax sp. | reverse complement strand
CCCATTACTTCAATTGCTTAGCGATTTAGCGCCAGCGCCAGATATCAACGAATCCGGTAACCAGTTGATTTTGCTATGAAACGTGTCGGACGCTAGTGATAAGTATTCTCAACTTGTATCCGGTGGTCTGAGGGAGAAGCCCAGGCAGAGCATTTGCAGGACCGCATACCCCTGCCACATGAGCTGATGCCCCGGGGGCGGATCATTGTTGCGGCCAAGATAGCCGCCCAGGCGGGCAACCAGACGCACTGCATCGCCAAGGTTGGCTGGCTGCTTGATTCTGTTTTGTTTGGCGAAGGCGTTCAGCACCGTGACCTCGGTCTCGCTGAGTAGGATCTCGGCGGGAAGCTCCGGGCAGGCCCGCCCCAGCAAGGTCATGAGCATGATGCGCCAGGCGATGACCAGCTTGATCGCGATGGCACGCTCCAGTCGCTCGGCGCTGTGGTGCGCGAGATCCTCGATACGGCATCCGGTCTTGAGCACCCGATGCCAATCTTCAATGCGCCAGCGCAGGCAATACCAGCTCAAACAGGCTTGCGCGTCGTCAACCGAGTGGATGGCGCAGGTGGTCAGCAAGAACCACTCAAGCGGCTTTGCACCCTCAGGCGGTGAGGCCTCCAGGACATGCACCACCCGCACCGTGATTGGCTTCTTTTCCTTCTGACTGGAAGGCGCGGGCAACTCGACCTCAAGGTAGCGCAACTGCACCTCGGCGATACGCTGCTCGGTGGCGGTGCGCGCCTTTTGCTTGCTCTTCTTGGGCCTGGCACTTTGTCGCGGCACCACGATTTGCAGCACCCCTTGCACCGCACTTTGACGTACAGCCTCGAACAGGTGGGTCTCGCCAGGCATCACGCGGTCGTGTTTTGCACGCACCAACAGCTCCACCTTCCCGCTCTTGCGCTGCTCGTCAAACAGTTCGAAGAAATCCGCTTCCCGATCCATCACGCAGACTTGGCGCGTGTCGGGCAGTTCTTTGCTCAGCGCGACGCACTCGCGCAATCCGGCGATCCACGCAAAGCTCTTCTTTTGCTCGATGGGAACTTCGTGCGCGGGCCGCTTGTCCTCGCCTGACTTGGCCACCGGTGCGGTGAACTGTGCGTTCAACACGCCGATGGGCACCCCCTCGGTGCTCACCACCAAGGTCGAGTGCAGGTGCAGCCCCAAACCCCTGGCACCGGTCTGGTTGGCTCCCATCACACCCAACCCATCGCACTGCGCCAGTCCCGTGTAGTTCAGGTCCGTTCCGTCTTGAATGCACAACACCGTCTGGTGGGCCTTCATGCGTTGTACCGTTCGCGCGCGGTGCGGTGCCAAGATCGCCGCTACGCTGACCTGCGAGTCATCGGGTTGATCGATCAGCCGGTAGTAGCCCTTGACCGCCGCCCAGTCGCCTCGCGCCACTCCAGAGAACGCCTGGCCCGGCAACGTGGCCAGCGTTCGCGCGCTCTGTACGAGTCGATCACTCAAACGACGATCCCCAAGTTTCGCACCGCCAAACTCCTGTTGCGCCCAGCCATCACCTTCCAGACCCTCGGCCAAGCCCAGCGCACTCGCAACGACCGGCTCGACTCCGCCCAGGCGCTGTCGGAAATCGGCCTGCAGAGGATACACATAGATGGCTTTGACGCTCTTGGCATGCTTGTGCTCGCGGTCCTGGCGACCGCGCCCCTTGGTCTGTCCAATCTCGATCCAGTTGGCTGCCTGATAGCTGGTGCCGGCAAAGCGCTCGCTCTCCACAAAGCTTTCGATCAGCCATGGCCGGTAGCCGTACTGTTCTTCGAAATCCAGATCAACGCGGCGCAGCACCATTCCCAGCACACATGAGGCCAGATTGTGACAGCGCACCGCGGCGCGGATCAGAAAGCGGCTCATGCCCACGATCCGGTGCAAGCGCTCGCGCCGTGTCTGCAGGTCCCAGCCGATCCATTGATCCCGTGCGGCCAGTTGAATCGCCGCGGCACCGAACCCCAGCCCCCCCAGCCAGCCGTGCTCGGAGCCAATCAGATAGCGCATCTGCGCGCCCACCAGCGGCCCGGCTCCCTGCGGGTGCTCGCACAGCATCAGTTCGTTCCAGATGCGCATCCGCGCAAGCGTGTCGACCTTGATCAAACACAGACCGCGTACTTCCCCTGCCTGCTCGGGTACATCTTGCGGCTCTTCGACCGGTGCCTCGAGACGGCGCGCACTCCTGGCTCCTTTGGCACCTCTGGCGCCGGCAGCAGGCAATGCGAAGTGCCCTGCGCGCTCCAACTCGCGCAGCGCCTTGATGCAGCCGCTTCGTTGTACCCCTCCACGTGCATCGTAAAATCCAAATCGTCGGCACACCGCATCGGCAAAAGTCGACCGACACGCATCGATATCCTCACTCAGAAACCCACGGATAATCTCGATCGAGTTCTGCTCGGACAGGGTGCGCTTGATTTGGCTTTGAACTTCCACCGCGCCACGTTAAACGCTGCCCGCAAAAATGTCCAGCGCTATTTATGGGCTATGGGCAGGCCTAGGTTGCCGCTGGCCGCGCGGAACTCTCGCGCACGACCAACTCGACCTCCAGCTCCAGGGCACGCGGCACGGTTTCACCGGCGAGTCGCGCGAGCATGCGCTCGGCGGCGAGCTGCCCGATTTCCGTGACCGGGATGCGCAGCGTCGTCAGCGACGGCGAAAACTCGGCCGCGAGGTCGAAACCCTCGAAGCCGGTCACCGAGAGGCGCTGCGGCACATTGATGCCGAGCGACCCGGAGGCGTTGCTGAAGTCGGTCGTGCGCCCGGGTCCGAACTTCGGGTCGCCGCTGCGCGACTCGATCGCATAGTTGTCCCAGCGCGCGCCGAACTGGAGTTGCGCCTCTCCCTCGTGGTCGGCGTTGTCGCCTGTGTCGGCCGTCCTGTGAAGCGGCAGTTCCTGATAGAGGAACGCACCGAGCCCTCTCGAGTTGGCGGCCGGCGTGAGCGCTTCCGCACCGGTCGCCGCGTACTGCTTGAAGAGCCCCTGCACGCCGACCGCGCCCTTGAGACGTCCGAACGCGGTTGTCGCCTGGGCATTGAGCGTCTGCGTGCGGAGCTGGAAGTTCGTGCCGATCGCGCCGTCCGATTCGATCTCGTCGTGCGTGTAATCCTGCACGGTCGTCTCGAGACGCAGGTATGGAAGCGCCGCTCCCGGCAGCTGGATGCCGCTGCGCGCGCTGATCGCCGTGCGGCGCCCGTCGATCCTGATGCCGGCTTCGGGGTCACCTGGTGCCGCGGGGATGCCATAGTTGAAGTCGTACGCCTTCACGGCGATGCCCGCGTTCGCGTGCTCGCCGACGAAGCCGTAGCCGAGCGAAGCGTTGATCGCGCGCGCGTCGGTGCCGTCGAGCGAGGTCGCGCC
>JANPAK010000109.1:0-3281 GCA_031429925.1 Variovorax sp. | reverse complement strand
GGTGTATTTGTTGTTTTTAAGGCCGTTGTTGGCCTCATTGGTGATTGGCGCATCGCTGGGTTTTTGCGTCATCCCTGGGGCGAAACCGCCCCCTTGCACCATGAAGCCGTCAATGATGCGGTGAAAAATCGTGCCTTCGTAATGGCCTTTTTTCACATAGGCGAGAAAATTCTCCACGCTCTTGGGGGCTTTGTCGGCATCGAGCTCGATCGTGATGTTGCCGTAGCCGGCGATTTGAAGTTCAACTTGAGGATTGGCCATGATTATTTTTCCAAGGTGGCTGAGGTGATAAGAATCGGGGTTTGCGGCACGTTGCCATGGGGGCCACGGTTGCCAGTGGCGACTTGACGAATTTTGTCGACGGTCTCCATCCCGGCGATGACCTTGCCAAACACGGCATAGCCATGACCATCGGGCAGCGGCGCATTGAGGTTGTTGTTATTCACAACGTTGATGAAAAACTGCGCCGTAGCGGAGTTGGGCACGTTGGTACGAGCCATTGCGATCGTGCCACGGTCATTCTTGAGGCCATTATTCGATTCCAGCACGATGGGACTGCGCACCGATTTCTGGTTCATGTCCGTGGTAAACCCGCCGCCCTGAATCATGAAGCCGTCCATCACACGGTGAAAGATCGTGCCATCGTAGTGCTTATCTTTGACATACTGCAGGAAGTTTTCCACCGTCTTCGGTGCCTTCTCTGGGTTGAGCTCAATGACCATCTCGCCCAGCGACGTGACAAGCTTGACCTTGGGCGGAGCGCTCGTTTGCGCGTGCACGCCTGACGCTATTAAAAAAGTAGCGCTCAGCGCGGTGAGCAAAAGGGCTGAGCGGCGAAAATGACTGAAAATCATCCAATGACTCCTTCAAAAAATATCTTCCATTGATTTTGCGTGACTGGCGAACGCAGCCAATACTGCCGCTTGGTCGGGCCAGAAACTGAGCCCGCGGGCACTTCCGAGAACGTAACCACCATAGTAGCACTCTGAGCGTTTTCCACCCAATGCAGCACGGCAACATCCTTGAGCTCACTGCGGCGCTTTTTCGCGATTTCTTTACCGACAACTCCTCGCCAGTCTGTCAAAGACTTACCGTAACTGTCGAAGTCTGCCATGTAATGCGACATCGCATTGTCAAGCTCCCCGGCGGCCTTCGCACTGCGCCACGCAGCAAAATTGCGATCGAACGCTGCAACATCTGCGTTGCTTTGCGATGGGTTAACCCACTCCAGTCGAGGCAAAATGATGACAGGGGTCGTACGTATCTCAATCCGCTTGAGGATATCAAGCAAGTCTGGGTTGGAGACAGCCACGCACCCGTCGGTTGCCTTCGGGGCCCGAGCAAACTGGGCTTGCGGAACGCCATGCAGCCAAATGCCGCTGCCAGTCTTGCCGCGCCTCGAATCGTAAGGATTGGGATAGTTGATGGGCAACGCACCGGCACCGTAGAGGTCCTTTAAGGAATTAGGATCGAGTGTGTTGGTCACGTAATAGATCCCAAGCGGCGTTTTCAAATCGCCTTCGACCTGTTTTTCAATGCCCATCTTGCCCACCGATGCATAGTAGTCAGCAACGAGCTTGAGGCCGTGTGATGTATTCTCAAACAGGTAAATCCGTCCCCGACTAGAGTCGACCGCCAATGCATGGCGGTTGCGAGTGGACAGACGCACAAAGTTGGACGGCACCAACCCCAGCGCAGGGCGTTCACGCAGCGCACGCATGCGCAACACTGACTCTTCTCTCAGCTCGGTCAACACGCCCGGTGCCGCTCGAACGGCTGCCTCAGGCACATCCCCCATGGCACGAACCGGCTGGGTTTGGGCAGTAAGCAGATCGCCATAAACCAGTTGCGCAAGGGCGAAGTTGGGATGTTCGGCGACCAGTTTTTCAGCGAGGCGAAGCGCATCGCGCGCTTTACTCTGACCGATGAGCTGATAGATCTGAATCAGCCGAGCCTCAGCCTGCAGCCCGTGGCCAGCAGACGATTTGCCGGAATGATGCTTCTGACTGGCTGCCAATGCAACGCTGGCCGTTGCGGCAGCAGCCGTTGCAGCAACCTTCACGGCCTGCTTTCGCGACTTCTTATCGGCAGCTTCCGCGCAACCCGGCCACAGCGCTGTCAAGCTGAAAGCAAGACCTATCAGGACAACTTTAGTCAACAGGAGGGACGGGGTGAAGCGCATGATTCAAACAAGACGGATTTCTCGACCAGCCAAGCGATTGGCGCTTGACCTCGGCGTGACGTTCTAGATCTAGAGCTTTGGGCGCTTATTGGCGCCTCAGTTCCCGCAGACCTGACTCGGTCTTAGCCCCCCGTTGCTTCGCGCACGATCACCCAGCGGTTGTCAGCGCGAACAAAGTCAAGCGTCTTGCGGCTATTCACCGACAAACTGTCCGCATCGTAATCTTGCTTGAAGCGAGCTTGCGCCTTGCTGCCATTGATCTTGATATCAAGGTTGCTGACCTGCACGCTGATCTTGCTTTTGCCAAGAATACGTTTGCGCCGCTCTTCTTCCCAAGTCTTGCGACCGCCCGGTGCATCAAAATCTTTCCCATAGGCAGCAAAATACCCGTTCATGTCGCGGCGGCTCCAAGCGCTGGCCCATGCCTGAACCGCGGCACGCAAATCATCTTCATTGCCCGCGGCCCCGGCAGCGGGGACAGCAGCTGTAGCAGTCGTCGCTGCGGTCGCTGCGGGTTTAGTCGCTGCTGCAGACGGCGCAGACGCAGCAGGAGTCAGCGCTGGAGCCGTGGGCTTGGCCGCAGCAACAACCGGTGCCGCGGCAGTTGCAGCACTTGACGGGCGGACACCCTTTGCACCGGGCGCAAACAAGTCACGAATTAACCCCAGTTTAGGCTGCACGGCTGTGTTGCTGCCGTCCAACTGCAAGGCCTTGCTGTAAGCCTGACTGGCGAGCTTGGCATACACATCGCCAAGATTTTCGTGGGCTGTCGCGTAGCTGGGGTTCGTGCGAATTGCCATTTCTAATGCCGCACGCGCTTTATCGAACTGACCCTGCCCTGCTTGCAAAACGGCCAAATTGTTGTAAGGCTCAGGCAACTCTGGATAATCCTCGATCAACTTGGTGAACACCGTGATCGCTTCTTGCGGCTTATTCTGCTCAGTCAGAATCACGCCCTTGAGAAAGCGCATTTGTGGATCTTTCGGCTTGGTGGCCAGAAACTGATCCGCTTTGGTCGTGGCTTCCGCCAACTGATTGGCACGCAGCAAGCGGCTCACCTCTGCATAGTCAGCAAACACGGCCGTAGTCACCAGCAGGC
>JANPAK010000108.1:0-6685 GCA_031429925.1 Variovorax sp. | reverse complement strand
GATGTGGTTACCGCCCACGCGGTCTGGGAAGGCATGCAGAAACGGCTTTTGATGGTGCTTTTGAAAACCCGCCACCTGCCGCGAGGTTCCAATGCCGCAAGGGCCATACCACATCATCTCGGGATGCCAATAAGCCTGCATGCCCATGCTCTTGAGGTCTTTTTGGTTGAATGCGTGGAGGCCGCCGATCATGCGGTTGAGGCATTCCATCGAATCGACGGCCGCCTGGGGATTTTGTCCGTGCATCAGCATGCCATCGACTGTCTGGGGTCCGGGCACAATCAGCCGCGCCCCAGTGCTTCTGGGCAGCACTTCAAGGCCTGCTTGACGCATCACATCGACAAAATCAAGAAGAATCCGCGCCTGCACAATTTTGCCGCCCTCCACCCGGTAAAACTCGCCAATGCGGATGTAGACCGTATCTCCAGAAGCTGGAATGCCGAGCCAATCCTGCTCAAACGTGCCGCACAAGTAGCTGTGTGCCGTCACCCAAACGCCCGCGCCTCCGCAAAAGCGCCCGTCAAACTCACCCGCGAAAAATAACTGAGGCCGCCGCTCCAAGTTGGGCACGGCCGTGAGCAAGGGCTTCCAGAACTTGGCATTCATTTCCTCAATGCCGCGCAAGCCATTGATGGGGTGAAACACCACGCAGTCGCAATCTTCTGCGAAATACTGCGCCAAGCTGGCTCGTGCGTCCTGAGTTGTCGGGCTTGTTGAACCGTTACCTGGCAGCGCCTGCATGGCAGCCCAAACAACGGATTTTGCGGCTTGAAGATCGTTCATGGCTATATTATTGCAAGCGTATGCAGTCTTGGCAAGAAGGTTTCAGAAAAATTATTCACGCAAAAATTAACCTCATCTTTAACATGAGGAGTGCCGAAATCATCGGGGAAAACCCTAGACAGATTACTACGATTTAAGCCTAAACTGCATACGAATGCATTTCATGCTGCCGATTGACTCCTATTTTGAGTACCGCCGATGATTCGTTACCTGAAGCAGGGCAAAGACGCCCAATCCAAATCCGATGCCGATGTGAAGGTGCGCGCCACCGTTGAGGGCATTCTCAAAGACATCGAAGCCCGCGGAGATGACGCCGTGCGCGAATACAGCCGCAAATTTGACAACTGGAATCCCGCAGATTTTCGCCTGTCTCAAAGCGACATCGAGAAAGCCGTCAAGTCTCTATCCGCAAGGGAGATCGAGGACATCCGCTTTGCGCAAAAACAGATCCGCATGTTCGCGACGGCCCAGTTGCACAGCATGAAAGCGATCGAGATTGAGACCATGCCCGGCGTGATCCTGGGTCACAAGCACATCCCGATGAGTGCTGTCGGCTGCTATGTGCCAGGCGGAAAATACCCCATGATTGCCTCGGCCCACATGAGCGTGCTCACGGCGAAAGTCGCTGGCGTCAAGCGCATTGTCTCCACCGCGCCCGCATTTCAGGGCGCGCCGCACCCCGCCATCGTTACTGCCATGCACTTTGCAGGTGCCGATGAGATTTTGACGCTCGGTGGCGTTCAAGCCGTGGCCGCCATGGCGATCGGTACGCAATCCATCCAGCCTGTGGACATGCTGGTCGGCCCTGGCAATATGTTCGTTGCCGAGGCCAAGCGTCAACTTTACGGCCGTGTTGGCATCGATCTGTTCGCTGGCCCCACCGAGACTTTGATCATTGCCGACGAGACGGTAGACGGCGAAATGTGCGCTGTCGACCTGCTCGGCCAAGGCGAGCACGGGCCCACATCACCAGCCGTATTGCTGACCAACAGTGAAAAACTGGCCAAAGAGACGATCGCTGAGGTGGAACGGCAATTGAAAATTCTGCCAACCGCAGCGATTGCCGCGCAAAGCTGGGCTGAATTTGGCGAGGTCATCGTTTGCGACACGTACGAGGAAATGTTAGCCAAGGCCGACGAACTCGCTTCAGAGCATGTGCAGATCATGACAGCACGAGACGATTGGTTTGCCACCAACATGCAAAACTACGGCGCGCATTTCATCGGGCCGCGTACCAACGTGGCCTATGGCGATAAAGTGATCGGTACCAACCACACCCTTCCCACCAATAAAGCCGCGCGTTATACCGGCGGGCTTTGGGTCGGCAAGTTCCTCAAAACCTGCACTTATCAGAGAGTAACGACCAATGAGGCCAGTGCATTGATTGGAGAGTATTGTTCACGGCTATGCCATATGGAGAATTTCGCTGGCCATGGAGAGCAGGCCAATCTGCGCGTGAGGCGCTACGGCACGCGTGCTGAAGTACCTTGGTATGAACCGGTGCCGGCCTTGGATTGATATCTGCATGCGTAGCAAGCTATGAAAACACCAAGCTTTCGTCTGGATGGAAAATCTGCCTTGGTCACCGGCGGCTCCAAAGGGATTGGCTTGGCCGCTGCCCATGCATTGGCTCAGGCTGGGGCACAGGTGATGATTGTCGCCCGAAATGCTCCTGATTTAATAGCATCTTGCGCAGATATTACAGGGGCTAGCGGCCAAGATGACTCTAGAGTCACGCATGCTGTTGTCGATGTACGCGACAGCATGGCGGTTGAGGCGCTGTTCAAGCAGCACGGGCCTTTCGATATCGTCGTCAACAACGCGGGCACCACGCGAACCAAGCTGATTGAAGAGGCCACCGATGAAGACCTCGACACCGTGATTGATCTCAACATCAAAGCCGCGTTTTATGTGCTGCGCGCGGCCGCACGCAGCCTCAAAGCCTCTGGCAAACCCGGCAGCCTGATCAACATTTCCTCGCAAATGGGCCATGTGGGTGGACCCAAGCGCACGCTCTATTGCGCCAGTAAACACGCGTTAGAAGGCATGACGAAAACGCTTGGTTGGGAGCTTGGGCCGCACAACATCCGCGTTAACTCGATCTGCCCCACGTTCATCGAAACCGATCTCACAGCAGGCATGCTCGCAGATCCGACCTTTAAGGCCTTTGTCACCAGCAAAATCGCCTTGGGCCGCGTGGGCAAACTCGAGGAAATCATGGGTGCGATCGTCTTTCTTGCTAGCGATGCGTCTAGTTTGATGACGGGCAGCGCCGTGATGCTCGATGGCGGTTGGACAGCGAGTTGAGCATGGTCAAAGCAGCAACTTCCGTTGATGTTGCCAAGCTGGCCGGGGTCAGCCAATCGGCGGTAAGCCGTGCCTACACCCCCGGCGCCAGCGTTGCCGAGACCACGCGCAGCAAGGTCATGGATGCGGCGCGTAAGCTGGGCTACCGGCCCAACGCCATTGCTCGCACGCTGATCACGCGCAAGAGCCGCATGATCGCCGTCGTTGCGTCCTATTTGGACAACCAGTTTTACCCCACCGTGATTGAAAAGCTTTCGCAACGCTTCCAACTCGACGGCTACCATGTATTGCTGTTCATCGCCGAGGCGCATCAGGAAGCCGATGAGTTGCTAATGCAGTTGATGCAATACCACGTCGACGGCATCGTATTGCTGAGCGCCAGTCTGTCCTCTGGCATTGCCAAGGACTGTGCGGATGCAGGCATTCCGGTCATGCTCTTTAACCGAATCGCACAACTTGGCGGCACCGTGAGTTCTGTGTCGAGCGACAACGAAGCAGGTGGTCGGTTGGCCGCGCGTGCCTTGCTGGCCAAAGGTCACAAGCGCATCGGCTTCATCGCCGGCATGGAAGACTCGTCGACCAATCGCGACCGCGAAGCAGGTTTTTCAGCCGAGTTGGCCGCAAACGGGCATCGGGTGTTCGCACGCACTGTGGGGCACTACAACTTTGATGCGGCTCAGTTTGCCGCTCGCCAGATGTTTAACACCGCCGACCCAATGCAGCGCCCCAGCGCTGTATTTGTAGCGAACGACCACATGGCCATTGCCGTGATGGATACCCTGCGCGGCGAGTTGAATTTGGGTGTGCCGCACGATGTGGCGGTGATTGGTTTTGACAACGTGCCGCAAGCCGCTTGGGGCGGCTACTCACTGTCCAGTGTCGAACAAGACGCTCAGGCCATGATCGAAGCCACCGTAAGTATCATGCTCGAGCAAATCGATGACGATCAAGTGCTGGCAAAGCACGTGAAACTGCCGGTTCGTTTGATCGAACGTGGTTCAACGGGAAGCGTTGCATGAACTTGATGCCAGCCCAGCACCCCAGCGCTGCCATGCAAGGCTTTGATGCCGAGTTTCGCAATCTGAATGATTACATCCGGGTCATCACCGATCGCATTTGGGAGGATCGCCAGATCGAGGCAATACGAGACTACTACAGTGACCCCTGCGGTGTCATCACGCCTGCTGGCGCCAGCACGGATGTACAAACCGTGATTGATGGCACCAAGGCCACGCTGGCACAGTTTCCAGACCGCCGCCTGCTCGCAGAAGACGTGATCCAAGCCGGCGACGCGCAAACAGGATTTCTCTCGTCTCACCGCATCATCAGCACCATGACACATTTGGGCGATGGCAATTTCGGCGCAGCCAGCGGAAACAAAATCCACGTGCGCACCATCGCCGATTGCGTCTGCAAAGACAATCGGATTGTTCATGAATGGCTGGTGCGGGATCAAGGTGCCATTGCTGCTGCCATTGGCAGCAGCCCGCAAGCGATGGCTCTGCGATGGCTGGCTTTGCGAAAAACGCCCATGCGGCCGCCGCTCCAGCCTGCGTCGCCCGCATGGTGGCGCAACCCCATGAGTGAAGAGCCTTTGGCGCAACGCTACGCCAAAGGCCTTGGCGCCATGCTCACGGCCAAAGGAGCGGACGAAACCCTGTTTGACGAGGCTGCATGCAGCTTAGGGCCGGTCAATTCCACGCACTACGGGCGCCATGAAATTCACGGCTTCTACGCCGATGTGGCAAGCAGCGTGAGCGATGCCAGCTGTGAGATGGAGAGCATCACCTTTATGCCCGCTAGCAGCGCCGCAGGCCGCCCACCGCGCGTCGCACTGCGTTGGCGCTTGAAGGGGCAGCATTCTGGCTTGGGCCGCTACAACTCGCAAGGAAGCAACACACTGGATATTCTGGGCATCAACCATGCAGAGTTCGTCAATATCAACGGCACTTGGCAAGTCCACCGCGAATGGGTGCTGATTGACGAGGTCGCCACATGGATGCAGGTGCTGGACGGCACGGCGTTTCAATCGTAAGGAACAAAATATGGCACGCGTGCAGCTTCAATCTATCGCCAAGTCTTGGACCAGCGGCGGCAAAACATCGATCGGCGTCAAAGAGATGTCCTTGGACATTGCAGACGGCGAATTTCTTGTGCTACTCGGCCCTTCCGGCTGCGGGAAAACCACCACGATGCGCATGGTCGCGGGTCTTGAAGACCCCACGCAAGGCGAGATCTGGATCGGCGACAAAAAAGTCAATGATTTCGAACCCAAAGACCGCGATGTTGCGATGGTATTTCAGAGCTATGGCCTGTACCCCAATATGACGGTTTATGAAAACATCAGTTTTCCGCTTCGCATTCGCGGCACACCTGCTGCGGAGATTGACCCAGCGGTCAAGCGTGCTGCTGAAAAAGTCGAGCTGATGGATTTCTTGGACCGCCGCCCAAAGGAACTGTCAGGTGGGCAACGCCAACGCGTCGCATTGGCTCGTGCCATCGTCCGTCAGCCTGCTGTTTTTTTGATGGACGAACCGCTGTCCAACCTCGACGCCAAATTGCGTGTCTCGATGCGCTCACACATCAAGCACCTGCACCATGAGCTTAAGACCACCACAATCTACGTGACCCATGATCAGATTGAAGCCATGACACTGGCTGACCGCGTGGTGGTGATGAGCAAAGCCGAGGTGCAGCAAATTGGCACCCCCGAGCAGATTTACAACGATCCTGCCAATCTGTTCGTGGCAGGTTTCATTGGCAACCCGTCCATGAACCTGATCAAAGGCCGCATCAGTGCAGGTGTGTTTGAGGCTGAAGGCGTGCGCTTGCCCGGCTTTGGCCAGCTCACCCAAGCCGATGTAGTCCTAGGTGTGCGGGCGGAAGATCTGCAGATCAGTACAAACACGGACGGCGCGCATATGACGGCGCCCGTTTTTTCCTACGAGCTCACGGGCGACGCCACGCTGACCACGATCAAACCTGGTGGCCAGCACATCACGGCTCGCGCCGGCAAAGAATTCCGCATCAGCATGGGTAGCCCGTTGGGTTTCCTCGCAGACGCGCACCGCTGCTTTTTGTTCGACACACACACGCAGAACCGGCTGCGCGTGAGAACTTAAAACTTCCGGCTTTATTGGAGTCCGCCCATGAAAACGACCCTGATCCGCCGCACCCTGCTCGCAACGGCAGCGCTCGTGGCCATTCTGCCCGGCATCGCGCAAGCCCGCTGCGACAAGCTGGTGAACGCCAAAGCCGGTGAAATCAATATTATTGGCAACAGCTTCCCAGCCTTGGCTCACATCGCCAAAGAGATGGAAAGCTGCACGCAAGGCGGCTTGAAAGTTCAGTTCAAGATGACGCCCAACGCCCGCACCGAGATTGAGCAAGCATTTGCGACGCAAGGTAAGTCCGCTTTTGACGCAGCGGTGGTTTCCGGTGGTGTCTTTACCAACCTCAATGCTCTCGGTCAGATTCAGCCCATGACCGACTTGGTCGAGAAATACAAAGCAAAATACAAGATCGAAGAGAACATGCTGGTGCGTGTGAACGGTCAAGTGATGGCGATTGCC
Organism: Variovorax sp.; assembly: GCA_031429925.1. Lineage (GTDB taxonomy): Bacteria > Pseudomonadota > Gammaproteobacteria > Burkholderiales > Burkholderiaceae_C > JANMDU01. The sequence goes on along the minus strand of JANPAK010000108.1, from coordinate 23 downwards.
TTCATGCAAAACGCGCAAAATCT
>JANPAK010000107.1:0-11671 GCA_031429925.1 Variovorax sp. | reverse complement strand
GAAACCATGTTTGGTTTGACCAACAAAGCCTTCGCCGGCGTAGAAAAGTTGGTTGAGCTGAACCTCACTGCTGGCAAAGCCGCTCTGGGCGAAGCCGCTGAAGGCACCAAAGCCGCTTTGAGCGTGAAAGACGCACAAGAGCTGCTCGCTCTGCAAGCTTCCTTCCTGCAGCCTTTGGCTGAGAAGAGCATGGCTTACAGCCGTCATTTCTATGACATCGCTTCTGGCACTGGCGCTGAGTTCACCGCTGCCTACGAAGCCCAAGCCGCTGCTGCTCAAAAGCAGTTTGCTGGTCTGGTCGACAACATCGCTAAGAATGCACCTGCTGGCTCCGAGTCTGGCGTTGCCATGATGAAGAGCGCTGTTGCTGCTGCTGGCAATGCTTACGAAGCCGTGCAAAAAGCTGTCAAGCAAGCCACGGATCTGGCTGAACAAAACCTTGCTACCGTGAGCCAAACGGCCATGAACACCACCAAGGCTGCCACCAAAAAGCGTTAATTCCAAGCATTCACTCAAACTCTTTGCACCGCCCCCTTGAACTCCAATATAAGCGGCGCATCTGATTAGAGTGAGGTATCAAGGCGCGGAGTGCTCCCAGCGTGCACAATCGCGTTAAGTTATCTTTGTAAGGTTGTCTCCTCGGGTCCTGTCGAGCTGAAAAGCTCTCGGATCCATTTCAAAGCCAAGTCGCAAGACTTGGCTTTTTTTTGTGAGGAAACACCCGGCCGCGCTTAGCGCAGCAATGCTTTGAGTGCGTTTTGCAGACGCCGTGCATTCTTCTCATCATGGGCGCTGGCCAATACCGTGGCCGTATCTTGCTGCCACGTGTCTTTGGGTGCAGCTTGGCCTCGCTTCGTGAGAAGTTGTAGTTGCATGGCGCGCCTCGCATCGATCTGTTCGGCTGGCGTGGGAACTTCAGCAGCCATCTCTAGGCGCAGCAGCGCCTGGGCTGCGTCGCCAGACGGAGGATTGGACAGGGCTTGCGTCCATTGGCTGCGAGCTGCGGGTGCAAGGCTGCGACCAAGTTGCTGCGCCGTCGGCACGGCTTCTGCATTGCGCCCTTCCCAAGCCGCCAGCAAAGTGACCACCGATTCGCCATGAGCCTGAGCGGCCAGCTTTTTCAGCGCGAGCTGTGCTTTGTCCATACCATCACGCAGCGCATAAAAGGCAGTGTTGGACAGACGCGGACCGCGGTCTTCAAAACTCTCTTCAAAGCGCCCGGGGCCGCGTGGTGCGCCATCGCGGCCAGCGAAGCCCGCACCGCGAGCATCGCCGCGGGCATCCGGACGACGATCGCCAAAACCCCCGGGGCCAGCGGGCTTTTTGTCGCCAAACTTGCCGTCGCGGCGATCACCACCCCGCTTGTCACCGAATCGCCCTGCTTCTGGCTTGGCTGGGGAACCCAGTTTTGCACCCGGTCGATCATCGCCACGCCGCGCAACCACTGGCTTCGGCGCCGCCTTCGGCGCTTCCACGGCGGTGACTGGCGCCTCTTGCGTCTGAGCCTCTGCATCAGCGGCTTCTGGGGAGGGTGCTTCAACGGCATCTTCAGTTGCTACACTTTCAGTAGCATCTTGCGCAGTATTTACCTCAATAGTTGGCTCTTTTTCATCCAAAACGGCGGGTTCTTCCAGCTTGGCAGCAGTTGCCAAAACAGGGGCTGCCACCGGTACGACCTTGCCTCGACCGGCTGCATCGAGCGCGTCCATGGCTGCACGAATGGCTTTCACGTCTTGGCTGGCGATCGCGGCATCGAGGGCCTTGGTGGCATCAAGCACGGCTTTGTCATGCTGGCTCATCGCTGCCGCCTGCTCTTCCCGCACCTTGCCTTTGCGCTCGAAGGCTTCATCAATCGGCTTGCGGAAAGCGTCCCAAAGCTTTTGCTCTTCTTTGCGATCCATTGGCACGCTCTGCGCCTCGGCTTGCCAACGGCCTTGAAGCGCCTTCACGGCATCAATGCGCAGCATCGGCGCAGCGCCCATTTCCTTGGCTTCTTCAATCAGTGCGCGGCGACGCTCAAGCGATGCTTTCTGCGCAACTTCCAACGGGCTGTGGGCTGACTTGATTGCTGCTTTGTATTGGGGCTGCAACTCGGCGAAGGCTTTTTCGCCAATGTGTCCACTGGCGCGCCACTTGTCGGCAAGTTGATGCAATTCGCGATCCACTTGCTTCCAATCGGTACGCGCAGCGTTTGCGACCGACCAATTCTGAATCTCTTCAATGATTAAGACGCGCTCGGCCTTATGTTTGGCTTCCTCAGCTCTGACTTTGTCCAGCCAGGCCTCAACGATCTTATGGGCTTCGTTGCAAGCCTCATCGAATTTGCGCCACATGCCGTGGTTGGGCAGACCGCCTTGATCGGTCTGTTTCCAAGCGTCACGCAGGCTGCGCACGGCTTCTTGCTGCTTGCGCCCACCGAGAGGCTGAGCCACCAAAGCCTGCGCTCTAACAATCAGCTCTTCACGCAGCTGATTGGCGCGCCACTTTTGCCAACCTTCCATTTCTCCTGCCGCGCCTAAGGCATCGCGTGCCTTGGCCTCGGTGCGATCATCAATAAACTCGCCATGCTCTTTGAGTGCGGCGCGTAAATCATTGGCCACCTGCCCACTGGCTTTGCCATGGCCCTCATTGAGTTCTTGCTCAAGTTTCGAAAGCACTTCACGCACAGCAGCATTTGCGGCTGCACGTTTTTCCGGATCAACTTTAGGTTTCGCGGGGCGATCGGCTTTTTTGTCCATCGCTTCGCTGCGGACGCCGCGAATCGCATCAGCCCAGACTGGCACAGCAGGTAAAGACGCCGTCGGGTCACCCAAGGCGGAGACCGCCTGCGCTAATGCTGCAGAGAATGCTTCCCACAGGGAATTGAGTTGCGATTGAGCGGTTTCGAGCTGGGGCGTAAATTTAGGATCCGCGCTTGGCCACTGGCCGTCCGCCTGTAAGGATGCTGTCTGGTTTTTCCAATGGTTCACATCGACATGCAGGATTTCAAATGCGCCTTGAGCCTCTGACAAGGGTTTGGTCGACAGCAATTCGATGCGTTGCGCTAGCAAGATAGCGGCCTCGCGCTGTACTTGCGCGCGGTGTTGCAGATCTTCGATTTGTTTGACGCGCTCGTTCAAACTGGCGCGCAGGCCAGCCAAAGGCTCTTTGGACAGCGGAGCACCGGCTTTGGCTGCATCACGCTGCCATGCCAAGGCATCGGCAATGTTCAGCTTGGCAATCCCGAGCAGCGCTTGTGCCTTCACAGCCCAATCAGCGGCAATATGGTCTTGCGTAGCGCTTCTCTTGAGTTCATCAAGTTTCTCACGCAGCGGTCGCGCGGCACCCTTGTCGCGCGCCGAAAGCTCCTTGAAAACCTCTTGCAAGTGTTCTGTGCTCGGGCTCGTCGCTAGCCATTCGCGCACCTTAGCCGCACGCTCGCCAGAGGTGGGCGCTGAGAATGCGCCGCCCGTCAGCGCGTCCAGAGGGTGCGCCGCTGGGGACTTGGATAGGCCAGGGGTTTTGTTGGTTTTAGGGTCTTGCACGATGTCGTCAGACTTTTTTAAAGCGGAGAAGCTCAGCATAAGGAATAAAAAAAACGCAGCCCCGCCAGAAACGGCGGGAACCGCGTATTTTCGCTGTTTTTCGGGCGACAGCCCAAAAACCTTCAGGGTTTTATTTGCCAGCCTTGGCACCCAACAAGAAATCGGTTTTTCCTAACTCAACGCCGTTGTGGCGCAGCAAGGCATAGGCCGAGGTCACGTGAAAGAAGAAATTCGGGATGACCCAATGCTTGAGATAGGCCTCGCCCTTCATGGTGCGCGTTGATCCGTCACGACCGATCGGGAACGTGATGTCCTCATCTTCCGTGCCATCGATTTTCTCTGCTGGCACGCTTGCGATGAATGCAATCGTCTTGACAATGCGCTCGCGCAATTGGGCAACAGTGCTTTCCGTATCGTCAAACTTAGGCGCATCAACTTTCGCCAATCGAGACACACCAAACTTGCTGGCATCGCAAGCAATCAAAACCTGACGCGTCAAAGGGAGCATGTCTGGCGCCAAGCGGGAAGCAAGCAGATTGGCCGAATCGTACTTTTTGCTGTCCGCATGCGCCTGCGCTTTTTCAAGGAAATAATCGAGATTTTCGAGCATCGAGACGAAGATAGGCGTGCTAGCAGAGGACATGGAAATAGACATGGATGGCTTTCAAATAGTGAGCGAACGGATGTGAACGTGCAGCATAGTAGCGTGAATTGGGCTCGCTTGCAGGCACAATCTGACCCTATGAATATAGTGATACTGGATGACTACCAAGATGCAGTGCGCAAGCTGGCCTGTGCGGCGAAGCTCGATGAGTACCGAGCCAAGGTGTACACCAATACCGTCAAAGGCATCGGCCAACTCTCGGTTCGCCTCAAAGACGCCGATATCATTGTCTTGATCCGTGAGCGCACCCAACTGAGCCGCCAGCTGATCGAGAAGCTGCCCAAGCTGAAGATGATTTCACAGACGGGTAAGATTGGCTCCCACGTCGATGTGTCGGCCTGCACGGAGCGCGGCATCGCGGTGGCCGAGGGAGTGGGCTCGCCGGTGGCGCCTGCTGAACTCACTTGGGCCCTCATCATGGCCGCGCAGCGCCGCTTGCCACAATACGTCGCCAGTTTGAAGCACGGCGGTTGGCAGCAGTCCGGGCTGAAGACAGCCTCGATGCCGGTCAACTTCGGGCTAGGCACCACTTTGCACGGCAAGACGCTTGGGCTGTTTGGCTTTGGCAGGATCGCCCAGCTGGTTGCCGGGTATGCCAAGGCATTTGGTATGGATGTGCTCGTCTGGGGCCGTGAGACGACCTTGGCGCGAGCAACAGAGCTGGGTTACCGAGTCGCGGCCAGCAGCGATGAACTGTTTTCGCAAAGCGACGTTCTTTCGCTTCATCTGCGGCTAAATCAAGAGACAGCAGGCATCGTCAATCTCAATGACTTGTCACTCATGAAGCCCACGTCACTGCTGGTCAACACCGCCCGCGCGGAGTTGATTGAACAAGATGCTCTGATTGCAGGTCTGAACCGTGGTCGCCCCGGATTGGCCGCGATTGATGTTTTTGAAAGCGAGCCCATCTTGCAAGGCCACGCGCTCTTGCGGCTAGAGAACTGCATATGCACCCCTCATATCGGCTATGTAGAACTAAGCAGCTACGAGCTCTACTTCGGCGCCGCATTTGATAACGTGGTGAATTTCATCAAGGGTCAACCGACCAATATCGTCAACCCGGGAGCTTTGCAGGTGCGGCGGTGATTCGGGTCACCTGCCATTTCCCATCAGAGGCCGAATCATCGCGCTGGACAGCGGCGCTGCAGGCAGCACTCGGCACAGATGCCGACGTCTCGGATTGGAGGCGTGGTGATCCTCCCGCTGTATTCGCTGTGGTTTGGAAACCAAGCCAGCAGTTCTTTGATGAGCAAACACAGCTCAAGGCGATCTTCGTGACCGGAGCAGGCGTGGACGCCGTGATGGCGATGCGCCTTCCACCGAGCGCGCAAGTTGTGCGCCTCGAAGACGCCGGTATGGGGCTTCAGATGGCGCAATACGTCTGCTATGGCGCACTGCGCTTTCTTCGTGAGTTTGATGTCTATGATCAGCAAGCAACCAGCGGGCAATGGCGGCCACGAGCCGCCCGTTTGGCTGAGGACTGGTCTGTCGGAATTATGGGCTACGGTACCCTAGCCCAGCCTGTCGCGCAAGCTTTGACCGCATTGGGGTTTTCTGTGCATGCTTGGGTACGCAGCCATCGTGCTGAGGCTGGTATCCCGCTGTTCATCGGGCAAGAGCAATTGAGCCTCTTTCTACGCTCAACTCGGATCCTCGTTTGCATGTTGCCGCTGACGACAGAGACTCGGCATATCTTGAACGCCAATACTTTCCAACAGTTGCCTGCGGCAAGCTACCTGGTCAATGTTGCTCGAGGCGCTCATACCAATGAAGCCGATCTGATGAATGCGCTCGATTCGGGTCAGCTTGCTGGAGCGCTGTTGGATGTGTGCGAAATTGAGCCCGCCAGCAGCGATCATCCCTTTTGGCAGCACCCTAAGATTTCGTTGACACCGCATGTATCGGCGGCAACCCTTTTCGAACCGTCGATCACACAAATCGCTGAAAAGATCCGAAGGCTAGCGGCGGAAAAACCCGTCACAGGTATCGTCGGATCATCGGGCTATTGATCCATCGCGATCGGGCAACACACAACTTGCATTTGAGCTAACCGCCTTGAATGACCGCTTCCCGACCCCGTTCGACGTTCACGCGCTGAAGAACCAACAGTCCCAAAACAAACAGCACCGTGGTCGACGCTATTGCGATCCGCTGATTGCCCCCCGTGATCCAGGTGATCGCACCATAACTGAGCGGTCCAATGATGCTGGCCAGTCGTGTCGCAAAGCCCCACAAACCGTAAAACTCTGCGAGCTGAGCCTTCGGCGCGAACATACCGACCATGGCGCGACCAGCAGATTGGCTCGAGCCCATGCAGATGCCGGCCAGCGCTGCGGCATACCAAAAGCCACCTTTTGTAGTGGTCAGTGCCGCAATAATGCAGGTGGCGATCCAACCCACAAGCGTGATACCGAGGCCAAGCTTATGACCGATGCGGTCTTGAAAGTAACCAAAACCGAAAGCCCCAGCAGCAGCAGCAAGGTTGAGTACAAAAATCAGCACCATGGTTTCTTGTTGCTTAAATCCAATTACTTGCTCCGCATAAATCGCGGCAATGGAAATGGCCACCATCACGCCACCTTGGTAGAAAACCGCGCACAGCATGAGCCACATGAAATCTTTGTAGTGACGGGCTTGTTGAAACGTTGCCTTCAACTGCTTCAACGATGCCTTCAGCCCGCTTTCTTGCAAAGCTCTTGGATTGGGCACTGCGCGTTCCTTGAGCAGCTTGAAGGTAAAGAGCGACGCACCTCCATAGATTGCCGCCGTGACAACCATTGTCACGGCAACAAACCTCTCGGCAGGTATGCCCTGCCCCTGTGCCCAAATGACATAGCCCAAGCACAACCCCAGTGCGAGCATGCCGCCAAAGTAACCAAAGCTCCACCCCCAGCCGCTGACTTTGCCTAAAGCATCTTGTTTGGCCAACTCTGGCAGAAATGCTGCGGTTAGTGTCTCGCCATAGGCGTAAAAGGTGTTGGAAACAACGATCAGAAAAAATGCAAGTGCCACAGTACCCGGCCCTGTGAAGGCGAGCGCAGCGGTGCTGACGACACAGCCGATCGTAAAGATCGCCAACAGGCGTTTTTTGGCAGCGCGCAAATCGGCGTACGCGCCGATGCTGGGCATCGTCAGCATCACGATCGCGTAGGAGATGGACAAAGCCAGTGTCCAAGCGAAGGTTGCCCACTCGGCCTTCTGTGCGATTCCGCCCACAAAGTAGGCTGCGTAAACCGCAGTAATGACCACGGTGGTATAGCCAGAGTTGGCAAAGTCATACATGGCCCAGCCAAAAACCTCGCGCTTCTTCACGCCATCGTTCAAAGCATCTCGACTAAACAGAGCCATCCCAGTCTCCTTGATTGAACGAACATTATGTCGTCGATTCCCGACATCGGTTTGACAAACCATGCGATTCGTATACTCGACACTGAATACCATGCACCCTGTTTTGTTCGCCAGCCTCGTTGGTCTTCAGCAAATTGTTTGCTGGGGAACGCTCACGTATGCGGCTGCGGTGTTTGCTCCTGCCATGGCTCTGGCCTGTGGGATCAGCATCGCTTCAGTCATGACCGCCTATGGCATTGGGCTGCTCACCAACGCTTTTGCTGCGCCTGCGCTGACGCGCTGGGTGCTGCGCGTCGGTGCGTTTGTGCCAGCGATCGTGGGTTTGGGGTTGTTGATGCTTGCATGCATCATGCTTTCCCAAGCAGCGCACTGGGCGATGCTCATGGCGGGCTTTATGGTGGCGGGCGTGGCGATGGCGCTCACACAATACGATTTTGCCTTTCTGACGGTGAAGCTGTATCTGCCGACAGAGGCGCGGCGCGTCATCACGATGATTACCTTTTACGGCGCTTTAGCCAGCACCATCATGTGGCCGACGGCGCTGGTGATGTCTGCTCGGTTCGGCCCTCAGATGGCTTGGATCGCGCTGGGTCTGATCAGCGTGCTGTTCAGCTTACCGGCGGTTCTTTTCGCGTATCGGCAGCACATCGTTGTCCCCATGGAGCAACCTGTATCGACGGACAACCCAGTTACCACACTACCGATCCAAGCCTCGTCGCCGTGGGTGCTGCTGGGTTTGATTGGTTACTTGTTGATCGGCGCCAGTCTTGTCGCCAATTTACCGCAGGTGTTGACGCAGATGCAAACCCCGAGCAGTCAAACGGCCTGGATTCTTTCCTTGTTTGGTATTGGCCAACTGTTCTCGAGAGCGCTGGATTTCGCTTCGGGTCGTTGGCTCTCCTCCCGTGCCACGGTGCTGGCCAGCAGCACATGCCTTGTCGTCGCACTGGCGCTGATGGCGTTCTCGGACAATCACGCTGCCTTGGCCGCAGCCTTTGTATTTTTGCTCGGCTGTGGTAACGGCTTGGTGACCATTCTGCGCGGCGTGCTACCCCAGCAACTATTTAGCGACGATAGGTTTGCACACCTGTCGAGTCAATTGGCGAGCTACGGCGCGCTTGTTCGCGCGCTCATGCCGATGGTGGCGGCGCAAGCCTTGTCCCTGCAAGGCGGATTGGGTGGGATGGCTGCAGTCTATGGCTTGGTGGCCTTGCTGTGCGGTTGGATTCTCTTGCGCCAAATCCGCGCAGGGTCCGTGTAAGTATCCAAATGCTTTTTGTACTTGTCTTTTAAACTCAAAGTATGGCCAAACTGTATTTCCGCTATGCCGCAATGAATGCAGGCAAATCGACCGCACTGCTGCAAGCTGCCTTCAACTATGAAGAGCGCGGCATGCAAGTTGTTTTGCTGACGGCTGAGCTAGACAATCGCGATGGGCATGGAAAAATTGCTTCGCGTTTGGGTTTGGCTCGCGATGCGCTCACGTTTAACACCATGCATAGCATGGCCGAGCGAATTGCTGTTGCCCAGCAACAAGCGTGGATGCCCAAGCTCTCTTGTGTTTTGATCGATGAGGCGCAATTTCTCACGCTAGCCCAGGTGGAGGAGTTGCACCGCTGGGCGCATGAGCATCGCACGCCAGTGATGTGCTATGGCCTGCGCAGTGATTTTCAAGGCAAGGCCTTTGAGGGCTCCGCAGCGCTGCTGGTGCTTGGTGATGATGTGGAAGAAATGAAGACGATTTGCGATTGCGGCAAGAAAGCCAGCATGAATGCCCGGTTTGACGACGAAGGCAACCGCATTCGCGAAGGCGATCAAGTTCTCATTGGCGGCAACACCCGCTATCGGGCGCTTTGCCCAGACTGCTTTTACGGCAAGTAAAGCATCGCAAAGCTTCGCGCGGACGGCTACCTCAAAGTAGCATCCAACGTTCTTCGACCAAAGATACCGACGACTGGCCGCGCCAGCAAGGTCACGGACGGAGGCACCGGCTGACCAAACGCTCGAGGTCGCAAAATCGAGTCAAGAGCTACCGCTTGCTCACCCGCAGCGACGTCAACACTTTCTTGAGTCAATTTAGACACCATTTGGGCTGCTCCTTCCGTGACCTGCAGATACGCGCCAGGCGCATATTCCCGATCCGCATCCTTGAAATTCTCGGGTTGAACGACAAGGTCGATGTCTGTTCCACGCACGCCAATGGTGACAATTCGCGTATCAAATCTGGGATGAACGGCGCTGCTCCTTTGCGAGGGTGAAGATGCCAACGTCGCGTAGCGTAGTGCTCCGACCGACAACGTGACTACCTGCCGCCTTCGCCGCTGCGGTTGGTTCTCTCGGATGGCTTCAAAATCAATGGTCAATTGCGAACTCGGGCGCACCGCGAGGCGCCCGTCGGTCAGATCCACAATAACTTCGCCATCTGGCCCGGTCTCAATCCGATCACCCGGTTGAAGTTGTGCGCCTTGAGTGATGACCATAGGTGCCCCGAGCCGCTTTAACATTGCCGCGCCAACGACCTGTCGGATTTTTCCGGAGTCGCCCAAGGCCACGACAGCAGCCTGATCAGTCGCTCCTGGCGAATCGCCGCTACGTGGCTCAGCAGCGAGCCCTACCCGCGCAAGCCCAGCACCCATAAAGGCAAACAACAATGCCTTGCGCCGCTTTTGGCGGTCGACGCTCCCACCGTTACGCTTCCAAAGGTCATCCACGGGCTTGTTCTCCTTCAAAGTCTCGAGCGGCATACTGAGCAGCTTGTTTCGATATGCCCTGCGTTAACTTCGCGAAAAGCATCACATGGACGTTGGCCTGCCCGGAGGGGATCGAACCCCCGACCCACAGCTTAGAAGGCTGTTGCTCTATCCAACTGAGCTACGGACAGTCTTGAATCTCATCCTAACATCGCGCACGCACGCACACGGAACAACGCCCCGCAAACGGGTAGCTGCGAGGCGTTAGGTGCAAATTACTGCAAAAACTTGGTCGGAGTACAAGGATTCGAACCTTGGACCCCCTGGTCCCAAACCAGGTGCGCTACCAGACTGCGCCACACTCCGCACGGACTGAATTATAAGCGACCAAACTGCCTTCGCTTCAGACCCCCTCATCAAAAAAACCGCTGAACCCTCGCCCATTCCCGCCATTGGTGAGGAAGACGGCGCGAAATCAACGCGTCACGCGCAGCAACTTGCCAGAATCGGTCAATAAATACAGCCACCCATCGGGTCCTTGGCGCACATCCCGGATCCGCTCACCTAGGCTAGCAAGCAGGCGCTCCCGCGAAACCTCAGTTCGACCTTGCGGACCGCCCAAAACAATGCGCCAAAGCGCCGTGCCAATGAGTGCACCACTGAACAGGTTGCCTTGAAATTCCGGAAATTTATCGCCGCTGTAGAAGGTCAAGCCGCTCGGCGCCATCGACGATTTGATCAGCCCCGGCGAAGGGTTGCCATCGCGCGAGAGCCATACGCTCACCGGCGGCTCCATACCCGCCTTTGCAGTGCCTTCGCCAACAGCAATCGGGGTGCCATATTCCTGCCCAAAGCTAACGATTGGCCAGCCGTAGTTGCGACCAGCTAGAACAAGGTTGATTTCGTCTCCCCCTTGTGGGCCGTGCTCGCTGATCCAAAGTTCGCCAGTTCGAGGATGCAGCGCTGCACCTTGCGGGTTGCGATGGCCAAAGCTCCAAAGGCCAGCCTGCGCTCCAGCCGCCTTGAAATTTGGGTTGTCAGGAGCGGGCTTACCGTCGGTGGTGACACGTGCAACTTTTCCGTGGCCGCGCGCCAAATCTTGCGCAAAACCTCGCTCTGATCGCGCTTGCCTGTCACCCATAGCAACAAAAAGGTTACCGTTGCGATCAAACACCATGCGCGAACCAAAATGTCCACTGGAGTTAACTTTAGGCAACTGGCGATAGATCACGGTCACGTCGCGCAGTTGATTGGCGGGCAAATCTAAGCGCGCCCGCGCCACTGCGGTGCCGCTCAAGCTCGCATTGGCAGCATCATTTTCTGCGAAGGTCATGTAGATGCGCTGGTTACTGGCAAACGCGGGATCGATCACCACGTCGAGCAAACCACCCTGACCAGCGCTGTTGACCACCGGCATGCCGCTGACGCTTGCCAGCGTTTGTCCG
>JANPAK010000106.1:0-2390 GCA_031429925.1 Variovorax sp. | reverse complement strand
TCTGCGTTCGGGTGGCCGGCGGCTAAGCGCCCAGCCCAGCGGCCCACGTCGGCGTGGTGCACGTCGAGCGCGACCGCGCGGCCGATCTCGATGGCGCCTCTGATTTCCTCGATACCGATACCCCGGATCACGACCCCGCGTGGGTGATGCTCGACACGCGGGTCGCGCAGCCGGGCCGCGAGCGGATGACCGCTGGCCCGAACCGCCTCGACCAGCAGGACGCGCGCCTGGTCGATCTCTTCGTCGAGATCGTCCTCGCTCGTGGCCGCGTCCGCCTCAAGGGCCTTCAGCGCTTCGACCTGTTCCCGCAGCGTCTTGGCTGCCTCGCCGAATGCCCACCAATGGCCCTGCGCGAGCCGCAGGGCAACACGCCGGCTCGCGCGGGTCTCCAGGCGCTCAGCGAGGCAGGTGTCGGCGAGATCGGTGACTGGCTCAGCGGACTCCGGTGCCCAGCCCCACGCATCGCACCCGCCGTAGGACGCGGGAAGCACCAAGGTGTCGCCGGGCCGGATCTGGCTCGCCGGTAGATGACGGGTCCCGAGCTCGTCAGCTCCGCGCCAGCGCAGCACCGGCCTATCCGCGAGCAGGCCGACAGTTTCGTCGTCGGCCGTGGGCCCGACGTCGCTCCACTGGTCCCCGAGCCGGCCCGCAGTGAGCCAGCGCCGTACCGCGGCAACGGGCATCGGCAGCCCCTCGCGCAGCATCGGCGGCACCAGCGCGACGGCCCGCGCCCAGCCGTCCGGCAGTTCCGGGTCCAGGTCGTCACGCCAAACGACCGTCACATCCGGGGCGCGATCGGTGGCGCCGTGCAGCCAGGCGCCGATGTCGATCTCGGGTGCGAAGGGTCCGGTCTGGGCCAGCATCGCCACATGGGTCGGCAGCAGGCTTGCAGCGTGCCGCAGCGGCTCCTGGGGTGGGGGCGTGCCGGCCAGCACGTTGTCGAACGCAGCCAACCCGAAATCGACCAATCCGCCGCCCTCGTCCGCGCGTGCCTGCAGCCAGTCCCAGGCGTCGGCCAGAGACTCGCCGTACACAGGATCGTCGCGGTCTTTGGCGGCACGGCGCACGATGATCCCGGACGACGCCTCGCGCTCGCCGAGGCGATCGAGCCGGCCGAAGCGCTGGCGAAGCGCAGTCAGTGGCGCGCACTCGGTCACGATGGCGTCGAAGTCGAAGTCGGCGCCGACCTCGATCGTCTGCGTTGCCACCACGATCAGCGGCGCGTCGTCACTGCCACGCACGCGTCCCGCGCGGACCTGCGGCAGCAGCGCGGCAAGTTGCCGGTCGCGGTCGGCAGGCCGGACCCGGCCGGTCAGCAGCGTGCAGGCGGCACCGGCCTTGCGCAGCCGCTCGAAGCACTGGCGGGCCAGCGCCACCCGGTTGACGATCAAGGCGATCCGTGTGACGCCCGGCTGCGCGGCAAACGCAAGCGCGCGCTCGACCGCGGTCTGCGCGAACTCGGCGTCGCCGGGCCCGGTCTCGACGAGCATGGCGGTCTTGCGCGCCTGCAGTCGCCGCATGATGACGGGCAGCGCGAGGTCGTCCGGCTGCAGGGTCATCGAACCCGCCGCGACACCGCCTGCCAGCGTGGCCGACATCGGAACGATGTCGATCCCGGCACCGCACTCGCGCAGTGCCTGTAGGGTCTGCAGGAACGGGTTCGACAGGTGCGCCTCATCGACGACCACGAGCGTGTCGCTGGCGAAGAATCCCGCGTGCATTGGCCAGCGGCGCGGGCTGACCCCGTACCCGCGGAACATCAACCGCGAGCCGATCTGGTCGACCGTGGTCAGCACGACGGTGAGCCGTTCCGGGTACAACACCCAGTCGTCATCGCCGAAGACGCCACCCCTCAATCGAACGACCTGCATCTTGCCGAGCCGTTCGGCGAAAGCCATCAGGCGCGGGGCGTGGCTGTTGTCCAGGCAAGCCTTTATCCGCTCCGCGCGTTCGTACACCGCGTCGACCACGATTCGGCGATCGACGACGAAGGCGATGCGACGCCAGGTGCCGTGGCCGGCCGCCCAGATGGCCGCGTCGACCATCGCCGACTTGCCCAGGCCGGTGGGGACGGACACCGCGAAGGTGTCGCGCCGCGCCAGACGTTCGGCCGCTCGCGCCTGCCACGGGAACGGCGCATGGCCGTTCACCGCCACGAAGAACTCTTCGAAGCTGATCAGGCTCATGATCGCAGTTCCTGCGGCGTCGGGCGGAAGAGGCCGACGCCGAAGTTCTTCCAGCGGCCCGCGATGACGGGACCGTGAACAGACTCGGCGAAAACCACTCGCGCATGGAAGCGCGGGATTCGAGTCGGGATGTCCAACGCACCGGGGGCGCCCTCGAAGTCGCTCGATTGGATTCGTGCCTGGAAGCCGGACGGCATCATCCTG
>JANPAK010000105.1:0-33699 GCA_031429925.1 Variovorax sp. | reverse complement strand
GTTTTGCAGGCTGATCCCAAATGTTGGCTCCACGCAACCGGAGCCAAAGCCCATGTAGTTGCTTTGAATGAAGCTCACCATCATGCCGTTCTCATCGGCAGCGCTCAGGTAAATCGTGCCGCCTTTGGCGATATTGCCCGCCTGGAAGTCCTGGGCTTTGTCCATGCGGATCAGCTTGGCGCGGCTGGCAAGATATGTGTCATCCAGCATTTGCTCTGGCGTCACACTCATAGACGATGGCTCGGCGACGAACTTATAGACGTCAGCAAACGCCAACTTCATGGCTTCAATCTGGAGATGCTGTGAATCTACGCCATCGACCTTGTGACCCGCGATATCAAAGTGATTCAAGATACCCAAAGCAATCAGTGCGGCGATACCTTGGCCGTTTGGCCCGATCTCGTGCAGCTCGTGATCACGGTATTTCTTGGAAATGGGTGCTGTCCATTCAGGCTTGTAAGCTGCGAAATCCGCCGCAGTGATGCTGCCGCCATTTTCTGAGGAGAATTTTTCAATCGCAGCGGCAATCTCGCCGCCGTAATAGGCTGCTCCCTTGGTTTCGGCAATTTTGCGCAGGCCATTGGCAGCTGCTTTGAACTGAAACAACTCGCCTACATTGGGCGCACGCCCCCAAGGCAAAAAGCCCTGCGCGAAGCCGGGCAGGTTTTGCAGCTCGTGCTTGGCCGCAGCCCATTTGCCTTGCACCACCGGGGACAGCAAGTAGCCGCGCTCAGCAATCTCAATGGCTGGCTCCATCAAATCCGCAAACGGCAACTTGCCAAAGCGCTCAGAAAGTGCCACCCAACTTGCCACGGCACCGGGCACGGTGACGCTGTCCATGCCACGCTTGGGCAAACCGGGAGAATCGCCATACTTGCGTTTGAAATACTCCGGTGTCCAGGTTTTGGGTGCCCGCCCTGAAGCGTTCAAACCGTGGAGGCCCTTGCCGTCCCAAAGAATACAAAACGAATCCGATCCGAGGCCGTTACTGACGGGCTCGCAGATCGTGATCGCGGCCGCAGCGGCGATAGCAGCGTCGACGGCGTTGCCACCTTTGAGCATCATGCGCAGCCCCGCTTGCGCGGCCAGTGGGTGCGAGGTACTCACGACGTTGCGTGCAAAGACTGGGATGCGGGTGGTGGTGTAGGGGTTGGAGAAATCGAAATTCATGGTCTGATTATCACGTTGTCGTCAATGTTCAAGTCACAGTCAGCATCGCCAATGGTGATGCCCCGCGTCGTGGTGTTTCGCACTCAAATATTCAAGAAATGCTCTCGATAGTGGATCAATTCGTCGATCGATTCATGCACATCCGCCAGCGCCGTATGGCGCTGCTTTTTCTTGAAACTTTTGTAGGCCTCGGGCTTCCATCGCTTGGCCAGTTCTTTGAGCGTGCTCACATCTAAGTTACGGTAGTGGAAGTAAGCTTCCAACTTGGGCATATAACGCACTAGAAAGCGACGGTCTTGACCGATGGTGTTGCCGCACATGGGGGCTTTGCCTACGTTGACATAGGTTTTGAGGAAGTCAATCAACGCTTGCTCGGCTTGGCCGGCAGTCACTTTGCTCGCTTTGACGCGTTCTAGCAGGCCGCTGTTGGTGTGGGTAGAGACATTCCATTTGTCCATTTTTTTCAACGCAACTTCGCTGGTGCGTAATGCAAATACTGGACCTTCGACCCGAATCGCTAAGTCAGGACTGGTGACAACAATCGCGATTTCGATCAATCGGTTTTCTAGGGGATCCAAGCCCGTCATCTCGCAATCGAGCCAGACGAGATTGTGTTCAGATTTTTTGAGCAGAGCAGAAGTCATGGCTTGATTCTCGCTGAAATGAAAGGCTTCCCCCAAAAGCCTAAAATCAGGCCATGTCTGCACCTGTCTTTACCGCTCTTTTCGCAGCCGCCCTTGTTGCGGGCCTGCTTCTGAAACTCTGGCTCGCCACGCGCCAGATTCGCCACGTCGCAATGCATCGCGATGCGG
The DNA here is from genome assembly GCA_031429925.1 of Variovorax sp. Lineage (GTDB taxonomy): Bacteria > Pseudomonadota > Gammaproteobacteria > Burkholderiales > Burkholderiaceae_C > JANMDU01. The sequence continues at coordinate 31,717 of JANPAK010000105.1, read as the reverse complement.
TACCTGTCGCTTTTGCTGAGCGCATTCCATTGGCGGCCCACCAAAAAGCGGCCGATTACACGATTTCCAAATCTCGGCTCGGTATCTTGGAGCTAGCTTTTGGCGCTGCGGTGTTGCTCGGCTGGACGCTGCTTGGCGGACTAGATATGCTCAACCAAGCCTTGCTCTCGTGGCTTGGTCCAGGCTTGACCCAGCAATTGGCTTTGCTGGTCAGTTTCGTGGTGATCGGCGGCATCATCGACCTGCCTTTCTCGCTGTATGGCACCTTTGTGCTCGAAGAAAAATTTGGCTTTAACAAGATGACTCTCAAGCTGTGGTATGCGGATGCGATCAAAGGCGCTTTTGTCGGCGCATTGATTGGCCTACCGATTGCGGCGCTCATTCTCTGGCTCATGGGAGCGGCGGGTGATCTCTGGTGGTTTTGGGCTTGGTGTGCATGGATGAGCTTTAACGTTTTGCTGATGTTGATTTATCCCACCTTCATCGCGCCACTGTTCAACAAATTCGAGCCCCTGCAAGACGAAACGCTCAAGGAGCGCGTGACCGCGCTCATGAACCGTTGTGGTTTCACAGCCAAAGGATTGTTTGTGATGGATGGCAGCAAACGCAGCGCGCATGCAAACGCCTATTTCACGGGTTTCGGCGCGAGCAAGAGGGTCGTGTTTTTTGACACACTATTGAAAAGCCTTACTCCAGGTGAAGTCGATGCCGTGCTTGCACACGAGCTTGGGCATTTCAAGCACAAACATATCATCAAGCGCATCGTCAGTATGTTTGCGATGAGCTTGGCGGGCTTTGCGTTGTTAGGTTTTTTAAGCCAACAGCTTTGGTTTTTCCTCGGTCTAGGCGTGCGTCCGATCACCGCAGATCTGCAGGGCGCGAATTCCGCGCTGGCGCTGCTGCTCTTCATGATGGCGATTCCTGTGTTCACCGTCTTCATTTCGCCCTTGATGGCGCAACTCTCGCGCAAACATGAGTTTGAAGCGGATGCCTACGCCGCAAGCCAAACACATGCCTCCGACTTGAAGAACGCTTTGCTCAAACTCTACGAAGACAATGCTTCAACGCTCACGCCTGATCCGTTGTACGTAAAGTTTTACTACTCGCATCCCCCTGCATCGGAGCGCTTGGCACGAATGGGTGTGTAAAGGGGCATATTTATGAGTGATTTGAAGAAAATAGACTGGTCTGCCGTTAGTAGACGTGCGCTGAGTGCTACTGAAATCGTAGCGAAGCTGGTAGAGCTTCCTGGCTGGACGCTGGATGGCAATGGCACCGAAGTGGCGATTCAAAAGACTTTTCGCTTCGCCAATTATTTGGAAACTATGAGCTTCGTGAACGCAGTGGCCTTTATCGCCGAGCGGCATGATCATCATCCCGATATGAGCGTGCATTTCAACCGCTGCGTGGTGCGTTTCAACACGCATGATGTGAATGGAATCTCGATGACTGATATTGAATGCGCTGCCGAGGTGGACGCATTGGTCAAACCGCGTTGAAAACAGTTCAAGACCTCGAACTCGGCTTGGTTGTTGCCAGCTTTGGACGGCATTTTTTGGTTGAATCACCTGATGGCCGACGAACGATCTGCCACCCGCGTGGCAAAAAATCTCAAGCCGTCGTGGGCGATAGAGTTCAGTGGCTGGCCAGTGAAGACGAGGGCACGATTGAGCGCATTGATGAACGGCGCAATTTGCTCTATCGCCAGGATGAAATCCGTACCAAAGCATTTGCAGCCAATCTAGATCAAGCATTGATCTTGATTGCCGCGGAGCCTGAGTTTTCCGAAAGCCAACTTACCCGCGCCTTGATTGCCTGCGACGCGGCCAAAATCGCGCCGATCATTGCGCTTAACAAAAGCGATCTGCAAGAGCCATTCGAGCGCACCTGGGAGCGCCTGAGCGCTTACCGCCACATGCATTACGGGGTCTTACCGCTCTCTTTGCGTTTATCAAGTGACGCAGATCAAGCCGCGCTCATGCGGCGCTTCCAAGGCAAAACGACACTGGTGCTGGGCCCCAGCGGCGTGGGCAAGAGCACCTTGGTGAATCTGCTCGCTCCACAAGCCAAGCAAATGCAAGGTGAACTTGTCAAGACGCAAGAAATCTCACAAGCGCTCAACTCGGGCAAGCACACCACCACCTCCACCACGCTCTACTGGTTGGATGCATCGCGCGAGACCGCCTTGATTGACAGCCCAGGTTTCCAGGAGTTCGGGCTGCATCACGTTGAACCCATGCAGCTTGCCGGCCTTATGCCCGATCTGGCGCAGCATTTGGGTCACTGCAGGTTTTACAACTGCACTCACTTGCATGAACCGGGTTGCGGCGTGCGGGATATGGTGGTCGCAAACGAAGGATCCGTTGCAACGCCTCTTGGAATAAACCCGCAACGGTATCGAATTTATGGTGAGCTATTTGCGCAGCTGAGCCAACCACCGAATTACTGAACCTGCGGATTTAGCCAAGCATCCTCGCTAGGGTGAGGAGTGCCAAAAAAAGCAGCCATAGCACGACAGACCGCCAAACAAGGCCTACCAAGCCACGCAAGTCATCGGTATGGGCGATCTCATTGAGTCCAAGCGAGGCGGCCATCGTGGTTTGAATGAGTTCGTCATTGGTTGGGTGACCGCTGTTGCGCCACGCGTCCAAAACCTCTTCAAAGCTTCCGACCACAGCGAAGGCGATCGCGGTGGCGCGCGCGGGCAGGTAGTCGATCCAATGCCAAGCAGATTGTGCTGCTTGCTGGGTTGCGGGACTGTAAATCACTTTGGGAGCACTCGGATGATAGTGAGTGCGAGGCATCCCGTGCGTGGTTTCACCCAGCGGCGCATGAATTTCCGTCGTGAAGCAACGGGAAGCAAACGCCGATGAGCGGTAGAGAACAGCGCCCGCCGGTCCTAGCCCGATCGCCGCAAGTACCGCGTACCAACCCAAGACAGCAAACACGTGGCGGTGCGCGGCAATGACGGCATGATCCATAAGTCGCTTGGTCAATTGATCTGGCCCAACTTGGTTGACATCCACCTGCTTCCATGCCGCAAGCAATTGAATAGCGCCGACCGTATCGCCGTCTTCTAATGCTTGGCGGATGGCGGTGAAATGATGACTGAATTGGCGAAAGCCCAACGTGCAATATAGAACTGCGACGCTCCAAACGAAAGCTAACACCGCTCCGATCCAACTACCGATCGAAAGCAGCGCAGCATAGATGCCCCAAGCCAACAAGCTCGGAATCAGGACAACGCAGCACCAAACCAGCCATCCGTGATGCGACTGACCTGCATCCAAACCTTGAGAGCTCGCACGCACCCAAGCGAATGCAAAGCGGTGCACTTTGCCATCCGCCAGCAAAGGGCGGACCTGCTCAATCACCAGTGCAAACAATATCGCAAAAAAGGTCACCGTGAGATGATAACTCTTGTGAGTTGCATTCCTGCGGGGTCGCAATCACGTGAGGCTAAGTCGTTTGCAAATTTCCGTCACGGTGGCAGCTTGGTTCATCGTGTAAAAGTGCAGACCGGGCACGCCGGCGTTGCGCAGTTGATCGCACAGATCGGTGATCACGTCCAAGCCGAAAGACTTGATCGATGCCGTATCGTCACCAAAGGCTTGCAAGCGGCTGCGAATCCAACGCGGGATTTCTGCACCACAGGCGTCGGAGAAGCGCATGAGCTGGCTGGAATTGGTGATGGGCATGATGCCGGGCACGACGGGGATGGTGGCGCCAAGCTTGTGGGCATCATCGACGAAACGGAAGTAGGCATCGCTATTGAAGAAGTATTGCGTGATGGCGCTGTTCGCCCCTGCTTTGACTTTGATGGCGTAGGCCAACAAATCGCTTTCCGGCGATTTGGCCTGCGGATGCATTTCTGGATAGCAGCCTACTTCGATGTGAAAGGCATCGCCCGTTTCGGCGCGGATGAAAGCGATCAGCTCGCTGGCGTACTTAAACTCACCAAACGCACCGTAGCCACTGGGCAAATCGCCTCGCAGCGCCACCATGCGCTTGATGCCGGCTTGCTTGAAGAGTGCAAGCTGAGCGCGCACACTTTCTTTACTTGCGCCGATGCAACTGAAATGCGGCGCGGCATCAAAGCCATCTTTCAAAATTGCTTGTACGGTTTGTAGCGTGCCATCTTGTGTGGAACCCCCCGCTCCGTACGTCACACTAAAAAACTGCGGCTTGATCTCGTAGAGTTTTTGGCGCACGGCGACAAGCTTTTCAGCACCTTCTGGCGTTTTCGGGGGGAAGAATTCAAAGCTGATCGGGAGCATATTCATAGTCAATCCTTCACGGCGTGAACGAAAAATTCGCGGTTGCCGTCTCCGCCCGAAATTGGGCTTTCAAAATAATCTCTTACTTTCAAGCCAACTTCTGAGTAGCTCTTGCGGATACGTTGCTCGACCTTCTCGTACAGCGATGCATCTTTCACGATGCCGCCTTTGGCCAAATCACCAGGTTGCAATTCAAATTGCGGTTTGACCAACATGAGCACATCGGCATTCTCAGCAAGGAGCTCCGAAAAGCGCGCTAGGAGCAGTGTTTGCGAGATGAATGACACATCACCTACTAGCAGCTCAAATGCGCTATTTTTGAGATCAAATGAGCATGTAGTTCTCATAGAATCTGCGCAAAGTGCTATCAAATCTGTAGTGGTCAATTCACGCGCATTGATTTTCTCCAGGCAGATCACGCGCCCGTCATTACGCAACCGCGCATGTAACTGCGCATGGCCAACATCCACGCCCACAACAAAAGCCGCGCCGTGCTGCAACAAGCAATCCGTGAAGCCTCCCGTGCTTTGACCAATATCAAGACACAGTTTGCCAGTCACAGACAGACCCGTTTTAAGCAGTGCGGCTTCCAGCTTTAAACCGCCACGAGAAACGTATTTCGCCTCCGCTGCATTGAGCAATTCAAGTTCGACATCGTCAAACAGATCATCGCTCTTACTGACCGTCTTCCAGCCTTCGCGCGTGAGCTTTCGCACACCCGATCCGATCAAGCGCTGGGCTTGGCTGCGCGAAGTTGCCAAGCCACGATGAACAAGGAGTTGATCGGCTCGCATCGAATTCAGAGGTATCGCAGCGACCGCAGAAGATTCAAATTGAAAACGTAAAAAGAGATGAGTTTTTTACGTTTTCTTACGCGTTGGCTAGACCTCAAGCAATCAATAGCGGTAGGTGTCGGCCTTGTAAGGCCCAGCCACTTTCACGCCAATGTAGTCAGCTTGCTCTTTAGACAACACAGTCAGCATCGCGCCGACTTTCGTCAGGTGCAGGCGAGCGACTTTTTCGTCCAAATGCTTAGGCAACACGTACACCTTGCCAGATTGATAGTCCTTCGTTTTGGTGAACAGCTCAATTTGCGCAATCGTCTGGTTCGCAAAGGAAGAAGACATCACAAAGCTTGGGTGGCCCGTGCCGCAGCCCAAGTTCACCAAACGGCCTTTGGCCAACAAGATGATGCGCTTGGCAGGCTTGCTGCCTTTCTTTGGGAAAATCACGTGGTCAACTTGCGGCTTGATCTCTTCCCACTTGCATTTTGCTAGCGAGACCACGTCGATTTCATTGTCAAAGTGGCCAATGTTGCAAACGATGGCCTGATCTTTCATGGCTTCCATGTGCTTGTAGGTGATCACGTCTTTGTTGCCGGTGGCAGAAACAAAAATGTCGGCCTTGTCAGCCGCGTATTCCATCGTCACGACTTTGTAGCCTTCCATTGCAGCTTGCAAGGCGTTGATCGGGTCAACTTCCGTCACCCAGACTTGCGCAGAAAGAGCGCGCAAAGCTTGAGCCGAACCCTTGCCCACGTCGCCGTAGCCCATCACCACAGCCACTTTGCCAGCGATCATCACATCGGTTGCGCGCTTGATCGCGTCAACTAAGGATTCGCGGCAGCCATAGAGGTTATCGAACTTCGATTTCGTTACGCTGTCGTTCACGTTGATCGCGCGGAAAGCGAGCGTGCCCTTGGCAGACATTTCGTTCAGGCGCAACACGCCAGTGGTCGTCTCTTCGGTCACGCCGATGATGTTTTTCAGGCGACGTGAATACCATGTCGGATCCACTTTCAGCTTGGCTTTGATCGCTGCAAACAGCTCAATCTCTTCTTCGCTGCCGGGCTTGGCCAACACTTTGATGTCTTTCTCAGCGCGGGTGCCTAGATGCATCAGGAGCGTGGCGTCGCCGCCGTCGTCCAAAATCATGTTGGGGCCTTCTTCAGGCGTGCCTTTTTTGCCGCTGAATTCAAAAATGCGGTGGGTGTAATCCCAATAATCTTTCAAGCTCTCGCCTTTGTAGGCGAACACGGGCGTACCGGCGACCACGAGCGCAGCAGCAGCGTGATCTTGCGTAGAGTAAATGTTGCACGAAGCCCAGCGCACATCAGCGCCCAGGGCTTCCAGCGTTTGCACGAGCACAGCGGTTTGAATCGTCATGTGCAGCGAGCCCGTGACGCGAGCGCCTTTTAGAGGCTTCTTCTTGCCGAATTCTTCGCGAATGGCCATCAAGCCCGGCATTTCCGTCTCGGCAATGTTAATCTCTTTCTGACCCCAACCAGCAAGTGACAGGTCAGCAATTTCGAAATCTTGGTTCTTGATCGGCTTTAAAACAGCGCTCATAGTTAACTCCAGTGGTTAAAAAGTCCACCGACCACTGCGCAGCTCACCATGGGATTGGCTCACCGCACAAGAATCAGCGGGTGAGCGTCGTTGCAATTGAATAAGTTCCGAGCCTCGCATCTAAATGATGCTGCAACGCTCCTCGGAAGAACAAAATTATACTAGACGGCTTTGCCCCGCGCTTTGGAGCCCCCCTTGTCCCTCGCCCTTGAGACCCGCCGCCGCCGCACTTTTGCGATTATTTCGCACCCCGATGCTGGCAAAACCACCCTGACTGAGAAGCTCCTGCTCTTTTCGGGTGCGATTCATATTGCCGGTTCGGTTAAAGCGCGCAAGGCTTCGCGGCATGCGACCTCGGACTGGATGGAGATTGAGAAGCAAAGGGGCATTTCGGTGGCGTCCAGCGTAATGCAGATGTTGTATCGCGATCATGTGATCAACCTGTTGGATACGCCCGGCCACCGCGATTTCTCGGAAGATACCTATCGCGTGCTCACGGCCGTCGACTCAGCATTGATGGTGATTGACGCAGCCAATGGCGTAGAGCCGCAAACCCGGCGCTTGATTGAAGTCTGCCGCCAGCGCAACACCCCGATCATCACGTTCGTGAACAAAATGGACCGCGAAGGCCGCGATCCACTTGAACTACTCGATGAAGTGGAGCAGGCCTTGGGCATGCCCTGCGTGCCAATGGCTTGGCCAGTCGGTCAAGGCAAGCTGTTTTCGGGCATCATGGATTTGCGCAAGGAGCAGATGCGTTTGTTCAAGCCCGGCGCAGACAAGCTCGCCGATGAAGGTGACGAGGTTGTGCCGCTATCTCAGAAAGACAAGCTGCGCGAACGCATCGGTGCAGAGTTTGAGCTGGCTGAAGCCAATGTGGAGCTGGTGCAAGAAGCCGCGCCTCGCTACAACGAGGCGGCATTTTTGGCCGCCAAGCAAACGCCCGTGTTCTTTGGCTCCGCTATCAACAACTTTGGTATCCGCGAGGTACTCGATGCGATTGCTGACCTTGCACCACCGCCGCGACTGCGCGTGAGCAGCGGCTTAAAAGGAGCTGAGCCTCGCGAAGTACAGCCCGACCAAGAAGGCTTCTCCGGTGTGGTGTTTAAAGTACAAGCGAACATGGATCCATCGCACCGCGACCGTATCGCTTTCGTGCGTGTGTGCTCGGGCAAGTTCAGCAGTGGCATGAAGCTCAAAGTGCAACGCACTGCAAAGGAACTGCGACCGACGTCGGTGGTGACTTTCATGAGCCAACGCCGAGAAGCCGTCGAAGAAGCCTACGCAGGCGACATCATTGGCTTCACCACGCATGGCGGGGTGCAGCTAGGCGATACCATCACGGAAGGTATGGCCTCGCAAGCTGATCTGCAATACACAGGCTTGCCCTTCTTCGCGCCCGAGATGTTTCAAGCAGTGGAGCTGGCCAACCCGATGAAATCCAAGCAGCTGCAGCAGGGCCTGATGCAACTGGGCGAGGAGGGCGCGATTCAAGTGTTCCGACCGCATGCTGGTGGCAATATGCTATTGGGCGCAATTGGGCAACTGCAGTTTGAAGTGGTACAGCATCGCTTGAAAGCCGAATACGGCGTGGATGCGCGATTGCTGGGCTCCAGCTACACAGGCGCGCGCTGGATCACGGCAGAGAGCGACGCCGACATGAAAACATTCATGGAAAAAAACCAAGCCAAACTCGCACTCGATGGCGTAGATGCGCTGGCCTATTTGCTCACGTCTCCCTACGATTTGCGCCTCACGCAAGAGCGCCATCCGAAAATCCAGTTCCACGCGCTGCGCGAGCATGCTGGGCTGGAGTTGCAAAACGGATGAAGCCCATCGCTGAGTGGCCAGTGCAAGCACGCCGACAGGTTACTGGCGTGTTCACCGATATTGATGACACGCTCACCACTGACGGCGCGATCACGCCCGATGCGCTGCAAGCTTTGCATGATTTGAAAGCGGCGGGCTATGCGGTGATCGCCATCACGGGGCGTCCTGTGGGCTGGAGCGAGCCGTTTGCTCGGCAATGGCCAGTCGATGCCATCGTGGCCGAGAATGGCTCTGTCGCGCTTTTCCCTGCCCAAGATGCAAGCAAAAGTAGCCTTTCTTCCATAAAGAATATGAGCGGAGTGCTATCAAAATCATATCAATCCGATGCTCCCACCCGTGCACGCAACTGCACGCGTTTGCAACACGTGCTCGCCCGTATCGAGCGGGAAGCGCCAGGCGCAAAGCGCAGCACAGACAGCGCCGGCCGCGAAACAGACATTGCGATTGATCACAGTGAGTTCACGCATCTACCGGCCGAGCAAATCACGCGAGTCGTGCAAATCATGCAAAGCGAAGGCCTGCAAGCCACTGTGAGCTCCATTCATATCAACGGCTGGATCGGCACACACAACAAGCTACAAGGGGCCCATTGGATCGTGCGCGAGTTGTTTCAGCGTGATCTCGCGCAAGAAATTCAGCGTTGGGCCTATGTGGGCGATTCCACCAACGATCAACTGATGTTTGAAGCGTTTGAGAATAGTGCAGGGGTGGCGAATATTGCGCGCTTTTTACCTGAGCTAGTACATCATCCTCGTTACGTCACGCAAGCTGAGCGCGGCGCTGGGTTTGCCGAGTTCTCTTCTTGCTTGACCTCTTTGGTGCGCTAAAGAAAGCCTAAGCGCGCGACAACACTTTAGCCAACGCCGCACCCGTATGCGTCTTGCGCCGCACCAGTTCTTCCGGCGTACAAGTCGCCACAATCTTGCCGCCTTCTTTGCCGCCCTCAGGCCCTAGATCAATGATCCAATCGGCTTCGGCAATCACGTCCAGATCGTGTTCAATCACGACGACGCTGTGGCCTCCGTTGACCAAGCGGTGCAGCACATGAATCAGCTTTTCCACATCCTGCATATGCAGTCCGACCGTGGGCTCGTCGAGCACGTACAGCGTGTGCGGCGCTTTACTGCCGCGCTTGCCGACTTCATCGCGCACTTTGGACAACTCGGTAACCAGCTTGATGCGCTGGGCTTCGCCACCGCTCAGAGTGGGTGAAGGTTGGCCAAGCGTGAGGTAGCCCAGCCCCACATCCTTGAGCAATTGCAAAGGATGCGCAATGCTGGGCATGTTAGCGAAGAAGTCAACAGCCTCATCTACCTCCATCGTGAGCACATCGCCGATGCTTTTGCCGCGCCAGCTCACGGCCAAAGTTTCGGAGCTGAAACGTGCGCCGTGGCAGACTTCGCAGGGCACCTTCACATCGGGCAAGAAGCTCATTTCAATCGTGCGCATGCCTTGGCCTTCACAGGCTGGGCAGCGGCCTTCGCCAGTGTTGAAGCTAAAGCGCCCGGGGGCATAGCCGCGCGCTTTGGCCTCTAAGGTTTCGGCAAACAATTTGCGGATCGCATCCCAAAAGCCGATGTATGTGGCGGGACAGGAGCGCGGGGTTTTGCCAATCGGGGTTTGATCGACTTCTAAAACGCGATCTAACTGCTGCCAGCCAAGCACGCCAGCGCAGCCCTTCCACGCTTGAAAATCCGGTGCTTCTCGCTTCATGCCCCGCGCGCTGACAGCGGCATACACATTGGCGAGCAACACATCTCTTGCAAACGTCGATTTGCCGGAGCCCGACACACCCGTGATTGCCACCAATCGCTTGAGCGGGACATTGGCAGTCACATTGACCAAATTGTGTAGCGAGGCATTCTTCACGGTGAGCTGGCAATCAGCATCTAATGCTCTGCGTGGATGCAGGGGATGCTTGATCGCGTCTCGCAAATAGCGCCCAGTGGCTGATTCATCCACAGCCATGATGTCCTTGACCGAACCCTGCGCCACCACACGGCCGCCGCGCTTGCCGGCGCTCGGACCAATGTCAATGATGTGATCGGCGCGACGAATCGTGTCTTCATCGTGCTCCACGACGACCAAGGTATTGCCTTTCTCGCTGAGCTTGTTCAAGGCATTGAGCAGAATATGATTGTCGCGTGCATGCAGGCCAATCGTGGGCTCATCCAGCACATAGCACACGCCTTGTAAATTGCTGCCCAATTGCGCCGCCAAGCGAATGCGCTGCGCTTCGCCGCCGGAGAGCGTCGGGGCACCACGATCCAGCGTGAGATAACCCAAGCCGACTTCTTCTAAGAACTCCAAGCGGCCTTTGATTTCAGGAATCAAATCGCGGCCAATATCGGCTTCACGGCCTGTGAGCTTGAGGCTATCCACCCACAAGCGCACATCGCGCACCGAAAACTGCGCGACATCGGTGATGCTCGCCTTGCTGAATTTCACAAAGCGTGCTTGCTTGTTCAGCCTTGTGCCAGAGCAACTCGCGCAATCTTGATCGCTCACATCTTCAACTTCCACTTCCGCAAAGCTCTGCTCGCGGCCTCGGTTATCGTCATCGCGCACCGAGTCGTCTAAGGCCTTGCGCTGCTCGCGCGTGATCTGTTTGCCTGTGCCCACGCAATCGGGGCACCAACCGTGTTTGCTGTTGTATGAGAAAAGGCGCGGATCAAGCTCTGGATAACTTGTGGCACAAACCGGGCAGGCGCGTTTGGTCGAGAACACTTCGACTTGTCCGATCTTCGCGGTAGATGCGTTCAATTCCATCGCGGTTTTCAAACCATAGAGCGATGTCATCACGTGCACCACGCCTTTGCCCAACTCGATGGCCGTGGCCAGCGCTTGGCGCAACGCCGCTTCATTCTCTGGCTTCATCACGATGTCGGCGACGGGAAGTTCGACCGTGTGCTCTTTGAAGCGATCAATCCGCGGAAAGCCAGTTGTCGGTAAAAATTCGCCATCGACGCGCAAATGCGTGTAACCACGCGGCCGCGCCCAATCAGCCAACTCGGTGTACACACCCTTGCGGCCGATCACCAGCGGCGCGAAGATGCCGATATGACGGCCTTTGTAGACCGTCATGAGCTGCGCGGCGATGCGTTCAGCGGTTTGCGGTTGCACAGCGGCATCGTCATGCACGCAATGCTGAACGCCCAGCTTCACATACAAAAGTCGCAGAAAGTGCCACACCTCAGTGGTCGTGCCCACAGTGGATTTGCGACCACCGCGCGAGAGGCGCTGCTCAATCGCGACCGTGGGTGGAATACCAAACACTGCATCCACTTCTGGCCTGCCCGCCGGCTGCACGATGCTGCGCGCATAGGCATTCAAGCTTTCCAAATAGCGGCGCTGGCCTTCGTTGAACAAGATATCGAAAGCCAGCGTGGATTTGCCAGAACCGGAAACACCGGTGACGACGGTGAACTTGCCGCGCGGGATGTTGACGGATAGGCCTTTGAGGTTATGCTCCCGGGCATTCACGATCTGAATGCTGTTTGAGCTATCTTTTTGAGTCTTCTTGGTCTTTTTACCAGACAAATACTGCGCAGAACGCTCATATTTCGATAGCCGATCAGATTTCTCTTGCACCGCCATGCCATTCAAACCTAGAGCGTTGTCATAGTCTCGCAGCGCTTGCGCGGTGAACGACGAGGCATGGTGCTTCACATCTTCGGGCATGCCGGACGCCACGATGAAGCCACCTGCGTCGCCGCCTTCTGGCCCCAGATCAATCAGCCAATCGCTGGCGCGGATCACATCGAGGTTGTGCTCAATCACCAACACCGAGTGCCCTGCGTCCAGTAACTTCCTCAGCGCCCGCATGAGTTTGCTGATGTCTTCAAAGTGCAAACCCGTCGTGGGCTCATCAAATAGAAACAAAGTGCCTTTGGTGGCCAAGCGTTGCTTGGACTTCGCCGCTTCGCGCGCGGCCTCAGCCAAGAAGCCAGCCAACTTTAAGCGCTGCGATTCGCCGCCCGAGAGCGTAGGCACAGGCTGTCCTAGCTTCACGTATTCCAAACCGACATCGATGATGGGTTGAATCGCGCGAATCACATCACGATCATTAGCAAACAACTTGGCTGCTTCGCTGACTGTCAGCTCCAACACATCAAACGCATTCAAGCTGCGCCCGCTACGCTCGATGGTGACTTCCAAAACTTCTGGACGATAACGCTTACCGTCGCAATCCGGGCAGCGCAAATACACGTCGGATAAAAACTGCATCTCCACATGCTCAAAACCAGAGCCGCCGCAGGTGGCGCAGCGGCCATCTCCGCTGTTGAAACTGAATTTGCTCGCGGTGTAGTTGCGCTGCTTGGACAAGGGCAGCACCGCGAAAATCTCGCGCACGGCTTCCCATGCGCCCACATAGCTTGCTGGGTTGGAGCGTGCGGTTTTGCCAATCGGCGATTGATCCACAAAGACCACCCCCGAGAGTTGCTCTGCGCCCAGTAAGCGATCGTGCGCACCCGGCGTTTCAGTCGCCTTGCCAAAGTAGCGCATCAGGGCGGGAGCGAGCACGTCTTGAATCAGGGTCGACTTGCCAGAACCAGACACGCCGGTGACGCACACCAATCGCTGCAGTGGCAGCTCGATACTCACATGTTTCAAGTTGTGCTGCGTCGCACCTTCCAGAATCAGGCGTGGCGTGTTGTCGCTCACCAAACGCTTCAAGCCCATGCCAATTTGCTTGCGCGCGCCGAGATAATTGCCCGTGAGCGTGTCGGCATCGCGCAAGGCTGCGGGTGTGCCATCAAACACGATGTAGCCACCGCGCTCTCCGGGCCCTGGGCCCATGTCGATCAATCGATCTGCTGCAAGCATCACCGCAGGGTCATGCTCCACCACCACCAGCGTGTTACCCGCATCGCGTAGTCGCAGCATGGCTTGCGTGATGCGATCCATGTCGCGCGGGTGCAGGCCAATGCTGGGCTCATCGAGCACGAAAAGTGTGTTGACCAAGGAAGTACCCAATGCCGTCGTCAAGTTTATGCGTTGCACTTCACCACCGGAGAGTGTGCGGCTTTGCCGATCTAAGCTCAGATAGCCAATCCCCACATCACAGAGGTACTTCAATCTCGTACAGATCTCTTCGAGCAGCATTTCCAAGGCACGCGCATCGGCGCTCGTGGGATCCAATCCAGATTCCGCTCGCACCGCATCGAAAAAAGCACGCAATTTATCGAGCGGCATCAACATCAAGTCATGCAAGGACAGGCCTGGTAAGGCGTCGAGTTGATCGCGAGACCATTTCACACCGATGGGTAGGAAGCGTTTGCTTGGCGGCATTGCTCGATCAGCCTGCGCCTTTGTGCCCACACGCCAAAGCAAAGCCTCGCCCTGCAGGCGTGCGCCATCACAAGTGCCGCACTTGGTGTAGCTTCGATACTTGGACAGCAAGACGCGGATGTGCATCTTGTAGGACTTCGTCTCCAAATAGACAAAAAAGCGCTTCACGCCGTACCACACCTTGCCCCACTGGCCATCTTTGTAATGGGGGTTGCCGTGAATTACCCAATACTGTTGCTCAGGCGTGAGCTTGTTCCACGCGGTGTCGCGCGGAATGCCCGCGGCTTCCGCATGTCGCATCAAGTCGTCTTGGCACTCGCTCCAAGCGGGCGTTTGGAAGACCTTGATGGCACCGGCGCGCAAGGTCAGCCGTGCATCGGGGATGACCAAACCGTAGTCCACGCCAATCACGCGGCCAAAGCCTTTGCAGGTGGGGCAAGCGCCGTGGGGTGAATTGAAGGAGAACAGGCTCGGCGTCGGCTGGGTGTAGCGCATGTCGCTCTCGGGGCAATGCAGGCCCGTCGAAAACTTCCAAATGTCGAGAGCACCCTCGTCTCCCACATACACGCTCATCCGGCCACTGCCGCGCTTGAGCGCCAGCTCAATCGCCTCCATCACGCGCACTTTCTCTGCTTTGTCGATTTTGAAGCGATCAGCCACCACGTCCAAGACTTTGCGCGGACCCGCAGGCGTGGCCACCTCACGCTGCGCTTGTACCCGCGTGAACCCGCTTGCCGAGAGCCATTGCTCCACCTCTTGCGCTGTGGTGTTGCCAGGCAACTCGACGGGGAAGGTCACGACCAGACGCGGATTTGCTGCGTGGGCTTTCTCAAGCATCTGCGCGTAGATCGTCTCGCCGCTGTCGTGGCGCACGGGCAATGCCGTGTCACGGTCAAACAAATGGGCCAAGCGTGCAAACAAGAGCTTCAGATGGTCGTTGAGCTCGGTCATCGTGCCCACTGTCGAGCGCGATGAGCGCACCGGATTGGTCTGATCAATCGCAATCGCAGCGGGTACGCCTTCGACCTTATCGACCTGCGGCTTGTCCATGCGATCCATAAACTGGCGGGCATAGGCCGAGAAGGTTTCGACATAACGGCGTTGACCCTCGGCAAACAGGGTGTCAAACACCAAACTTGACTTGCCGGACCCACTGGGGCCCGTGACAACCGTGAGCTCGCCTATTTTGAAGTCAACATTGAGATTCTTGAGATTGTGTTGCCGTGCGCCTGTGATGCGGATGCTGCCCTGAGTCATGGACTGTCTTTCTGCGAGATGCATTACAGCGGGGGATACCGGCGTAAGCCAGAAGATTGTAGAGAGTTCGCAGCTCAAAATCAGGCGCAGGGTCTTGTTTACCCCTCTCGCGCAAGCCGGTGATCTTCCGCGCTAAACAGGCTTTGCGGCCTCGCTCACAAAGTCAGGCTTTAAAACCCAAGTCTTGGCGCCGATCAATATGGGTCGCATGATTGATCCAGAAACGCGAGGCGCAACGAAGATGGAAGTTGCTCCGGGAGAAGCGCTTGGAGATGCGATGCTTATGCTTCAATCGTTGGCGTGCTGGTTTGACTTACCCCATCAGCGGCGTTGAAGCCAGCACCTCTTCAATCGTCGTCATCCCATCTGCGACCCGAAGCGCCGCGGCGAGCCGCAACGGACGCATGCCATCGGTGATGGCCTGCTTTCGGGTGGCATCCATGCTGGTTTCTTTGTTGACTAGGGCCTTGAAGGCTTCGGTGATGGTGAGCAGCTCATACACACCCATGCGGCCCATGTAGCCTGTCATGCGGCAATCGACGCAGCCGACGGGCTTGTAGGGCTTGAAGCCGGCGTTGATCTTCCAAGGCTTGATCATTTCATTGATGGCATCGGGAGAAGCGTTCTCTTGAGGTTGTTTGCAGTGCGGGCAGAGCGTGCGAATCAGGCGCTGCGCGAGCACGCCGATCACGGTGGCGTTAATCAGATAGGGTGGAATGCCCAGTTCCATCAGCCGGGCGATGGCGCTGGGCGCGCCATTCGTATGCAGGGTAGAGAAAACCAAATGTCCAGTGAGCGCCGCTTGCACGGCCATTTCGGCTGTTTCTAGATCACGAATCTCACCGACCATGATGATGTCTGGGTCTTGCCGCATCAGAGCGCGCAGGCCTTCCGGGAAGCCAAAATCGAGCTGATGCTGCACCTGAGTTTGGTTAAACGCAGGCTCGATCATTTCAATCGGATCTTCGATGGTGGTGACGTTGACTTCTTCGGTGGCCAGGCGCTTGAGAGTGGAATACAGCGTGGTCGTCTTGCCTGAGCCTGTGGGGCCAGTGACAAGAACGATGCCGTAGGGCCGCTTGACCAGCTCCTCCCAACGCGCCGCATCGTGCTCAGAAAAGCCCAAGCCCTCGAGATCTTTCACGGCGTTGTCTGGATCAAAAATCCGCATGACCATTTTTTCGCCAAAGGCGGTCGGAAGCGTTGAGAGGCGCATCTCCACTTCATCGCCGCGCGGGTTCTTTGTTTTGATTCGGCCATCGAGCGGGCGGCGCTTTTCCACCACGTCCATCCGCCCGAGCAGCTTGATGCGCGCAATCATCGCGTTCATGACTTGAAGCGGTACCTGGTATACAGCATGCATCACGCCATCAATGCGGAAACGGATGACGCCTTGCTCGCGGCGCGGTTCTAGATGAATATCACTCGCGCGTTGGTCAAAGGCGTATTGCCAGAGCCAATCCACCACTTGGACTACGCCTTGGTCGTTCGCATCAAGCTGCTTGTTGCTCTTGCCCAACTCCACCAACTGCTCAAAGCTCGCCCCGCCCACACTGCCACCGGACTTCACGGCATTTCGCACCGACTTGGCTAACGCAAAAAACCCGGCCGTAAACTTATGGATATCTTGCGGGCTGGCCACCACGATGCGTACGCTGCGCTTGGCTTGGCGCTCGACTTCATCCACCCAATCAACGACGAATGGCTGACTGGTCGCAACCACCACCTGGCTGGGTAGTGCCTGCACTGGCAAGATGCCATGTCGCTCCGCATAGGTGGCACTCATCGTCTCGGCAACTTTACCGACGTCGACCTTCATTGGATCAATGCGGAAGTAATCGAAGCCAGCCTTCAGAGCAAGAAATTGAGTCAGGTCTTCGATGTCTAGTGGCTTGCCGTCGGCGGCACGTGTGATGGCAATTGCCGCGAGTCGCACTAAAGGATGCTGAGTGCTCTCAGCTTTGGAGCATCGATCGACGATACGTTGTGCTTCCTGCATGCTGATCACACCATCTTGCTGAAGCCAGAGCACAAGATGCCGCCATTCCACGGATCCCAAATGATCAGTGACGGACGGGTTCGGCTTCACTGCGGATCGAAGTACTTTGGCGTTCATGGGGGCATGGTATCAAGCTTTGACGTTACTTGATCAAGGGTTTGATCAAGCGCAGCCATTTTCTCGCGGGTAGACCAAACATGGTTTCGATCAACTCGGCACGCGCAGCTAGGATGTCGCGCTTAGGCCGCGACGGTGTGCGCTGGGCTAAGATGACCGTATTGCCTTCTTTTGTGGGTTTGAAGCTCCATACCGCATCGGGGCCAAACGCAGCGCTGATTTGCGCTAAGCTGCTAGCGAAACTGCTGCTTCGGCCAAACAGGTTCACGGTCATGATGCCTTCATCAGCGAGCACGCCACGCACAGCTTGATAAAACTCGGCGCTGTCGAGCACGGGCGCGGCAGCCTCATGGTCATACAGGTCAACCTGCGCGGAATCAATGAAACTGACTGATTGACCAATTGGAATATGCGCAGAGCGCTCCCAATTTGAGAGCGTCTTCATCGCGTCACCGAGAATAATGTGCAGGCGTTTGTCTTGCGGCGGCAGCTTGAACCAGTGTTGGCACGCAGCCACCACAGAGGGGTTGATCTCCAAGACGGTTGTACTCATCTTCAGCGTTTTGTAGCAGGCCTTGGTAATTGTGCCTGCGCCGAGTCCGAGCTGTAAGGCATGGCGTTTCTTTACAGTGAGGGGATCAAAAAATAGCAACCAAGCCATCATGCGCTGGACATACTCGAGTTCGATCTCGAAAGGCCTGTCAATCAGCATGCTTCCTTGCACCCATTCAGTGCCTAGGTGCAAGTAGCGGATCCCGTCCATCTCGGACATGTTGACGATAGGTAGGCTAGATTTTTTCATGAGATTTCCAAATGATGGGCAATGGCTTGGTGCTACGCGGCGAGTTTTCGCTCGAAGCTCCAAGAGGCGTTCGCAGGGCTGCTTGAGGGGAGTTTGTAGACGGGCAGGCCAAGCGATCGGGTGTGATTCGCATGGGTATAGCTTTCGCTGCCGTTGTGGGCGATCGCTTGCAGCTGTGGGCAGCGTTGAATTAAGCTGGCCAGATCATTAAGCTGCGCGCCGCGGATGGCGGAATCCAGCGAACCCTCTCGCTCGCACGAGGCATAGACATCCCAGCAACCGATACCGCCATCAAGCAATGAGACGATCTTGTCTTCATAGCTGCTTGCGCATATTTCTAGGGATTTAGTTGGCGACATGACGCTAAACACAATTTTCCAGAACTGGTTCTGTGGATGCGCGTAGTACTGCTGCGATTGCAAGGACTTCATTCCCGGAAAGCTACCTAAGATCAACACGCGAGTTTGTGGCGCGATGAGTGGCGGTAGCCCTTGGAGCCTCACAGAAGGGCTTTCAGTTTGGGTAAGACCCGTTGGGCGTTTTGGGTGGTCTCCTTTGCCCATTGCTCGCTGGTGGTACCGCGCAAATCCGCCAAAATCGCACCGATACGCGGTAACTCCATGGGAGTATTGATACCCTGCTGCTTTCCGGCGGCACGCTCTTGTACTGTGGCATACAGCCAGTGCGGCGGCATATCCGGCGCATCGGTTTCCATCACGATGGCGCTTGGCGGTAAGCTCCTAGCCAAAGCGCGAATGTTTTGCGAGCGTTCATAAGTCACTGTACCGCCGAAGCCAAGCGCAAAGCCCAACTCGACAAATTGCATCGCCTGCTGCTGCGAACCATTGAAGGCATGTGCAATGCCGCCATGACTACCGATTTCCCGCAGGGCTTTGAGCAATTCGTCAGCGCTTTTGCGCACATGCAATATCACGGGAAGTTGGTGTTGTTTGGCGATTCTGAGTTGCGCACGGTAAAAATGCGTTTGCTTGTCGCGCATCGCCGGCGTACATAGCGCAGGAACAAAAAAATCGAGTCCGATTTCTCCTACGGCGACCAAGCGCGGGTCATCAATTTGCTGAGCAAGCTGTGCATCAAGCGCCTTGAGATCTTCCTCATGCGCCTGAGGCACATAGAGCGGATGAATACCTAGGGCATACGCTTGGCGATGAGTGTGAGCGAGCTCCCTTACCGTGGAAAAGTTGCTTAGCTCAACCGCAGGAATCACACACAGGACGACATCTTCACTAGCGCTCTGAGCAATCAAATCACTGGGCAGAACCCCATTTCTGACAAATTCTGGCGCGTCAAGGTGGCTGTGTGTGTCGATCCACATATGAGCAATGCATTACTCTGAGCGAGGAATGAACCACACCTGAACCACCATGCATAGACCGACACAGAGGCAATCCAGCCAAGCAACGGTCATGAACGTATTGCTGGCGATCAGCAGGCCAATGGTTTGCCAAGTCAAGGGCAGGCTGCTAAGCCAGTGCACAGCTCAAACCTTCCTTTACTCAACGACGATTTTTCGTTGGTCGATGATGCGTTTCCATTTGGCGCGCTCGTTCTGAGCCAGCGCAGCGAAGGCGGCAGGCGATGAGCCGATGGCCTCCGCACCTAGGCGCGAAAAACGTTCTCTCACATCTGCGTCTGCTAGCGCAGCGTTGAGCGAGCTGTTGAGCTTTTGCACCACATCCTGCGGCATCGCTTTGGGTCCGTACAAACCAAACCATGTGACAGATTCGAAACCGGGAAGGACATCCGCCACCGGGGGTAGATCGGGTGCAAGCGGTGTTCGTTTTTCGCTGGTTACCGCGAGCGCTCGCAGCTTGCCGTCTTTCACGTGGGGCAAGCCAGAGACGAGCGAATCAAACAGCAGATCAACTTTTCCGCTGATCAAATCAGGAATCGCCAGAGCGGTGCCTCGGTAAGGAATATGCACGATGAAGGTGCCTGACTGAGCTTTGAACAGCTCGGAGGTGAGGTGAACGATCGTGCCATTTCCGCTGGAGGCGTAGTTCAGTCTACCGGGGTTTTTCTTCGCGAATTCGATGAGCTCGCGCATGGTCTTTGCCGGCGAGGAGAGCGGCACGAGAACGATATTGGGCGAGCTCGCCACTTGACCGAGTGCAGTGAAATCGGCTTGGGCATCGTAGGGGATTTTCTGATTGATCACCGGTCCAATGCTGTGCGTGCTCGATGTGGCAAGCAAAATCGTGTAGCCATCGGGAGCGGCTTGGGCGACGGCCTGAGAGCCGATCGTGCCTCCTGCGCCTGGGCGATTTTCCACCACGACACTTTGCCCTAGCTTTTCTGCGAGCTTGATGGACAAAGCCCGCGCAAGCACATCGGTGGCGCCACCAGCTGGGAACGGTACGAGCATACGCACTGGCTTGTTGGGGTAGGCCTGCGCGAAGCTTGCCAAAGGAGTAAGAGCAGCAGCAGCTGCCAGCGAAGAGGAAATGAGTGAGCGGCGTTTCATGCTGCCCATTATGGGCTGAAATTCGGTTCACCTGACCGGTTCAGCGCTGGTTCAAAAATGCGCTGACTTCAGCTCGCGTCGGTGCACCCAAGGCGCCGTGGCGCCGCGTACACTTCAACGCCGCTGCAGCACAAGCAAATCTAATCGCTTGCCGCTGTGCCTCATGGGATTCGGCAACAGGCAAGGCTGAAAGCGCATAAGTCAGGGCAGCGTGGAAGACATCACCAGCGCCTGTCGTATCAACAGCTGCGACGGGAAAACCAAGCTGCGTGTGTAGCGCGCGTTCCTTGGCATGCATCCATGCAACGCCTTGCTCACCCAAGGTAACCATCGCCACCTGAGCGCCGGCATCCAGCGCGGCTGCCAACCCGGCTTCCCTATCTGGGGCATCCGGTGCAAAGCAGCCCAATCCTGGCTGCGAGAAAACCGCCCAGCGCGCCAATGGCACCAAGCGTTGTAACGCGCTTTGTGGGGCTACGTCGGCATCAAGCACACCAAGAACGCCATTCTCCCGGGCCCAAATCAATGCTGCTGCCGCCCCGTCTCCCCAACGAGGATCCGCAAGAACCGCTTGCGTGCCTTCAAGCAGTTGGGTGTTCAACGGGTGAGCTTTGGCCAGGGCATCGCCGCGATGATTAAAGATTTGTCTTTCCCCTTGCACATCGACGACGACGGACGATACGGAACTGTGGCCGCCCTTCACAGTTTCCAGATGGTCGGTGATACCAAGTTCCCTGATCGCGTGTTGGATAAATCGTCCGGCTTCATCGTCGCCGACGCGACCAATCAGGCGAACTGGGACGCCCAAGCGAGCCAGTCCGATGGCAGCATTGGCTGCCATGCCTCCGACGATTTGGCGGTAGCTGTGCGCAGGCGTTTTAGTGGGTTCATTGGAAAATGCCGCAATCTCAAAATGATGATCGACGGATGCATGGCCCACACAGGTGAAAAAGTCAGACATGACCACCATGATAAACGCCATCAAGGTTTCTACCGTGGCACGCGGCAAGAGCAAAGGCTATGCTGGGCATCACCAATAGGAGCGTCACATGACACACATCAACCGCAGACAAGCTGCGCTGGCACTGACAAGCTTAGCCGTGGCTTCCCCCTTGGCTTGGGCTCAAGCTGGGAGCTATCCCAATAAGCCGATCAATTACACCTTGCCATTTGTCGCCGGTGGAGAGTCGGATATTGCGGCCCGTTTTCAGCAGCAGGCGCTGCAAAAGCTGATGAAGCAAGAGATGGTGATTCAGTACAAAGCTGGCGCTGGCGGCGGGCTGGCTTGGAGTCAGCTCAACGGAATGCCTGGCGACGGCTACAACATCATGGGCATCAATTTGCCGCATGTGTTTCTGCAGCCCCTTGAAGGCAATGTGCAATACAAGGGTACGGATCTCACGCCGGTGTATTACTTCCATTACACGCCCGATGCCCTTTTGGTGTCCGCAGACTCGCCCTACAAATCCTTGGCAGACTTTATTGCTGCGGCCAAGAAGTCGCCTGGCAAGCTCAATATTGGCGGCTCGGCCACGCTTTCGGCCAATCACTTGGCCACAGAGCGCTTTGGGTCCCTCAGTGGCACCAATAGCCAATATGTGCCCTTCAAAGGCACGGGTGAACTCATTACATCCATCCTCGGTAAGCATATTGATGCAGGTATGAGCTACACCACGCTCTTCATGGGCCAAAAAACCAAACTGAGGGCGCTTGCTGTGGCGATGGAAAAGCGCCATCCCGCCTTGCCCGATGTGCCCACATTCAAAGAGCTGGGCATCGATATGGTGGGCGGTGCGTATCGCGGCGTCGCAGTGCCGAAATCGACCCCAGAGCCTATTCGCGAGCAGGTCTCGGCCTTATTCGCCAAGCTCAATAGCGAGCCAGACCTTCGCAAACGAATGATTGAAGGGGGTTTCGAGCCGATTGACGTTCCCTACGGCGCCATGGCCAAGTTCCAGCGAGATCGCTCGCTGGAGTACTTGGACGCTGCGAAATTGCTTGGCTTGCTGCGATAAGCTCAGGCCGCCAAGGCCTTGATTTGGGCCAGCAACGCATCTGGCACGTTCACGCCATCCGCAGCCGCCTTGCGCTCGAGCACGAGGCGGCGTGCACCTGCTAACCGGACGCCGTCATCCACCAACATTTCGTTCACCAGAACCTCGATGCGATCCAAGTAGCTGTCGTTGCCGTTCAAAGCGCTCGGGTCGATCAGCAAGAAGGCCTGTCCGATTTTGGGTTGATTGCCTTCGTCGACAAAGAAGCTCGATGCTTCAAAGCCAAACTGCGCGCCGATCACCGCTGTGACGAGCAGCTCAATGATGAGTGCCAGCATCGCGCCTTTGGTGGAGGTGGTGTTGCCTACGGCGAGCATGGAGCCCTCTAGCGCCGCTTTCGCGTCTGTCGTTGGGTTGCCATCTTTGTCCAAGGCCCAGCCCAAAGGAATGGGCTTGCCTTCTTTGGCCGCCACCATCACCTTGCCGCGAGCAACTTCTGACAAACTCAGGTCAATCATCAGAGGATCCGCATTGCGACGCGGAAAGATCGCTGCAATCGGGTTGGTGCCAAAGATCGCATGCTTACCGCCAGCAGCGGGCATCGCCGAGGGCGAGTTCGCAAACCCGAGCGCCACCAGACCTGCATCAGAGGCGGCACGCAGGTGATCGACGATCACGCCGGCGTGATGTGAATTTTTCACACCAACGAAACACACACCGAGTTCTTTGGCAGTTTTGATGCCCTCCGCAAGTGCTAAATCACAAGCGGGAAAGGCCAAACCTTGTTTCGCGTCCACCACCAGCGCTGCGCCTTTGCGCTGCGCAACAGCAGCCACTGCCTGGCCGTTGGCGCGGCCATTTTTAAGGTGCGTCGCATATTGCGGCACGCGAGAGAGACCATGCGAGGCAATGCCTTGCGCTTCGGCCAGCACCAAGGCTTTGGCAACACTGGCGGCCATCGCTGCCGATGCGCCCGATTTCAACAATGCCGACTGAACTAGCGCATTGGCTTCTTGCAATGAGAGATGTGCCATTTACTTCAACGCCTCCAACACGCTTGAAGCAATCATGAAACTCACGCGCTCATTGCCTTCATAGGTGACGCCGGAGATATGCGGTGTGAGAACTAGACCGGGGCAGCTTTCAAATATCGGATCTGCTGGCATCGGCTCGGTATCGAACACATCCAAAGCAGCGCCACCTAAGTGACCGGATTTGAGCGACTGCACCACAGCAGCCACATCGACGATGTGCCCACGCGAGGTATTGATCAGGATACTGCCCGCCTTCATCGCAGCAATGCGTTGCGCATTGAACAGGCCACGCGTGCCATCCACCAAGGGAACATGCAGAGTGATGACATCGGACTGGGCAATCAGATCGTCGAGCGCGACGGGCTTGGCGCCGATTTGTCCAAATGCCGGCGAATCGCTTTTCATCACGGGGTCATAAGCAATCACGTTCATACCCAAGCCGCGCGCGAGCTTGCCAGTGAGCTGGCCAATGCCACCAAAACCAATGATCCCGAGTGTTTTGCCAGCCGTTTCTCTGCCATTGGACAGTGCATTGCGTGGCCAGCGACCAGCAGCCACGTCCCCAGTTGCAGCGAAAGCGCCGCGCAGCAACAGCATGGCGCTGGCGATCACGTATTCCGCAACCGACAAAGCGTTTGCGCCGGTGGCAGGAATCACTTTCATGCCTTTGGCTTCACAGCCAATGACATCGATGTTGTCTAAGCCAACCCCAAGACGTCCAACAACTTTACACTGCGACATCGCAGCCAGTAAATCGCCTCGCACTTGAGTGCGATTGCGCACAATGATCGCATCGCATGTCGCAGCGGCTGCCAACAAATCGGCGGGTTGATCAACGAGCTTCGGGTCATACACGACGTCGTGTTTGGCAGCGAGCTGCGCAACAGCACGCTCGTCCATGAATTCGGTGATGATGATTTTCATAATATAACTTCTTCAATGAAAAACGCCTTCCTCTGCATGAAGAGGAAGGCGCAGAGCTAACTCAATTTAAGCGCTTTCAAACAAACGTGTCATCACAAATTCACGATGGCCGAGGGCTTCGGCTGAGGTTAAGCGGCCATTGATGGTGCGCATCATGCATTCGAGCAATTTTTCGCCCGCTTGATCGAGATCGATCTCGCGTTGCAGCAGGCCGGAGGTGTCCACATCAATGTGCTCGCTCATCAGGCGCACGGTGCGTGGGTTGGCGCAAATCTTGATCACGGGAACGATGGCGTTACCAATCACGTTGCCTTGGCCTGTAGGGAAGAAGTGCACAGCGAAGCCAGAGGCGGCGCAAAGCGTCACCATCTCAGCAGCGGCAGACGAAGAATCCATGAACCATAAGCCGGGGTGACTTGGAATCTCAGCCTTGTCAATCACGCCGTCCACCGTGCACTTCTTGCCGATTTTCTGGATGTTGCCGAGTGCTTTTTCTTCAATCGTGGTCAAGCCGCCTGCGATGTTGCCTTTGGTTGGCTGGCTGTCAGACAGATCGGTCGTCTTGTGGCGATTGATCATGTCTTGATAGCGGTTGAACATGAACATGAATTTATCGGCCACTTCTGGCGTTTTGCAACGCGCGGCTACGATCTTCTCGCCGCCGGTGATCTCGCTGGTCTCGCCAAACACGAGGTGCGTGCCAAGCGGGTGAAGCTTGTCAAACGCATTGCCCACAGTGGGGTTCGCGCCGCAGCCAGAGGTGGTGTCAGATTCACCACATTTGGTGGAGATCCACAAATCGGAAATCGGGCAGACTTCGCGCTGCTTCTCGCTGGCCCATTGAACGTATTCACGTGCGGCTTTGGAGGCCTTCATGATGGTCTCGTGATCGCCGTGGCCTTCGATGCCAAAGCCGATGACCGGCTTGCCGGTGGCAGCAATGCCATCCACCACTTTTTTCGTCCAGCTGTCTTCAATGCCGATTACAACGACGGCAGCCACGTTGGGGTTGCAGCCGGCGCCAATCAGCGTGCGAAAGTGCAATTCCAAATCTGCGCCAAACTGCAAGCGGCCATAAGGGTGAGGAATGGCCATCGTGCCTTTGATGTTGTGCGCAACGGCTTCGGCCGAAGCGTTGGACAAATCATCTAAAGGCAGGATGATGACGTGATTGCGCACGCCCACGCGGCCGTTCTCGCGGCGATAACCCATGAAGGTGGTGTTTTGATCGATGACTGACATGATGAATACCAAATTAGTTTGAGTGAAAAGAATTTGCTAGCAGCCGTCGGGATCTGGCTTTGCCAGGCCGCCAACGGCGCCCCCAGCAAGGGGGAGGTGGCCGCTAGGCCACACGGGGGGTTACCATCGTTTGGTCTTTATATTGTGAACATGGGCGTGTTGGCCCGCTTTGACATCGGCAACAACTTTGCCCATGTCAATGCCGTATTTCCACACGGTGTCGCCGACCTTCATGTCGTGCAGAGCGATCTTGTGTCCGATCGGGATATCTTGTAGGGCGACCATGGTCGTGACTTTGTCTTCGTCCATGATCCAGCCATTGAGGGTCATGCCCGCTTTGACACCTTCGACCACGACCACCGCGACGGTGTCCTTGGTATCGTGCAATACGAAATGGTTCATTGTTGCTCCGTTTGGTTTGATGAAAAGTAATCTAACGTCCGAGTTTACGCACCGACCCGGCTGCGTCAATCGAGTCATATAAATGACGTAGATGAATTTATGAATGTTCGCTACAATCTCAGCTATGGTCTCCTCGTTCCGCTCCCGATCTTCTGATTCATCCTACGGACGTCCCGCCCAAGTCGTCGACGCGATGAAGTTGTTGACACCGTTGGTTGAAGGCGCAGCTGGATCGATGCCTCTGTATAGGCAGGTCAAGAGCGCGCTGCTCAGATTGCTCGAGTCGGGCGAATTGGCACCCGGAGCCACACTTCCCAACGAATCCCAGATTGCGCAAGCACTTCAGGTGAGCATCGGGACGCTTCGCAAGGCGGTCGACGAACTTGTTCACGAACATATCCTGGTGCGGCGGCAAGGCAAAGGCACATTCGTGGCGATGCATAGCCATGATCGCTTTCTTTTTCAGTTTTTTCATGTCGAAGCCCGACCCGATGTGTTTGACCCCCGCATTGCCCGAGAGCGTGAGTACCCGATCGTCGACAACATTGGTTTTGCCGGTGGCCGTGCCACAGATACCGAAGCCTATTGGCTCAGATTGCGCACCGGCGATCCAGTTTGGCGCATCGATAATGCCCTACGGCTCGACGGCCAATGCGTGGTGCATGACAGGATCACTATTTCTGCAATCCTCTTCAAAGGTCTGACAGAGAAGCGCTTTCAGCAACGCCCCAGCACGATTTACAACCTTTACCAAACGGACCATGGCATCAGCGTGATCCGCGCACAGGATCGCGCACGGGCTGTGGCGTTGAGCAGCGAAGTCGGGCGAGTCTTGGGACTGCGTGCTGGAACCCCAGCGATGGAAGTGCAGCGCGTCGCCACCACATTTGGAGAGCGCCCCGTGGAATTGCGCGTTTCAACGATCAACACGCAGGCGCATGACTATGTGAGCCTTCTGAGCAAACTTTGAATTGCGCCAGAGTTGCTATGAATTTGGAAGCACTTTGCGCAGAGACCATCGAGGCAGTTGAGCAGATTGGGCAACAAATATGGCTCAAATCAAATGATTTAGCGACGCTCGGGGTGACTGAAAAAGGCGCCGGGGACGTGGCAACCGACATTGACCTGTGGGCGGAGGGTGCATTGCGCTGGAAACTGCAATCGCTTCTGCCAGGTTCAGAGTTCGTCGGCGAGGAATCCGGGGGAACATTGCCTGCCGCGACCCATCAACCAACGTGGATTGTCGACCCTATCGACGGCACGGCCAATTTCGCTCGCGGCTATCCGCAGTGGAGCGTTTCGGTGGCCTTGGTGGCGGCGGGCCAGCCCTTGTTGGGAGTCATCGTCGACCCTCACCGCCAAGAGGTGTTTTATGCAGCCAAAGGCCAAGGCGCATGGCTCAAAAGTCGCCATGGGCTGCAGCGCATCACGTGTTCAACGGTCAGCGAGCCGCTGAAGGCGACGGTGTCGACGGTTTTCCCCAAACCGCTTTCGCCGCTGATGGTGCCATACCTGGCAGAATTTTCACGCGTTGTCTGCGCTGTGGGGCAAGTCAGGCGCAGCGGTTCGATGGCGCTCGAGTTGGCCTATGTTGCGGCCGGGCGTGCGGATGCGTTCTGGGAGCGTGGGATGCAGGCTTGGGATGCCGCGGCCGGCTGGGCTTTAATGCAAGAAGCAGGCGCTACTTTGACCCCTTTGGATGGTTGCCCCGTGTTGTCAAGCCAGATGCTCGCCGCTGGGTCTCCGGCGATGCTCGATCAGCTGATACAGTTGCTCGCGGGAAGTGCTATAAAAAACTGAGCATCTTGCGCAATAAGCACAAGGGCTAGAGCCAGAAATCACCTGTAACCAACGCGGTCCAGCATCTGCTGAACCTTCACTTGGTTCATGCCAATCACGCTGGCAGGAATCGTTTCGGCTTTGAAGTTGTCTCCCCCGTTGCCAACAAGCATAGCTTTGAGTGCCGGGTTGTCAATTTTCATCCCATTTGCGGTGGGCCATTCATTGTTGCCGTCCGCAAAGTATTTCTGCGCCGAAGGGCTAGCGAGGTATTCTAGGAATTTCACGGCGGCTTCGCGGTTCTTCGCGTTTTTGGCCATGGCGCCGCCAGCTACGTTCAGGTGCGTGCCCCAACTCGATTGGTTCGGAAACACAATGCCCACCTTGTCCATCACTGCTTTGTCTTCCGCGCTGGTGGAGCGCAACAAGCGGGCGATGTAGTAAGTGTTGGACAGTGCAATCGCGCATTCGCCGCTGGCTACTGCCTTGATTTGATCGGTGTCGCCGCCCTTGGGATCACGTGCCATGTTGTTGACCACGCCTTTGAGCCAGACTTCAGCTGCGGGCGCGCCGATATGCTCGGTGACGGCGCCAAACAGGCTCAAGTTGTAGGGGTGCGAGCCGCTGCGGGTGCACACCTTGCCTTTGTTTTTCGCCTCGCCCAATTCCTCGTAGGTATCAACATCGTCGCGCTTGACGCTGGCCTTGCTGAACACAACGACCCGTGCGCGGGTAGAAAAGCCAAACCACGGCGTACCCTCTGGGGTTGATTTCGCACGATACTGCGCAGGGATGGCATCGTCCAACACCTTGGATTTGATCGGTGCGAACAGCCCATCAATCTCACCCCGCCACAGCCGGGCAGCATCGACAAGCAAAATCACGTCTGCGGGCGAAGACGTGCCTTCGGCACGCAGCCGATTCAAAATGCCGGCGTCATCCGCATCGACGCGGTTGATCTTGATGCCCGTGGCTTTGGTGAAATCTGCGTAGAGCGCTTCGTCTGTGCTGTAGTGGCGAGCGGAATACAAGTTCAGGGTTTTGTTATCTTGAGCATGCGCAGCTGCGCCGAGCAGCGAGGACATTGCAACGAAGGTCAGGGCGGAACGCTTAAACATAAAAACTCCAAAAGAAGAGAACTCGGTCAGTGGGTGGATCATAACTCAAATGATAACGATTCGCATTACATAAATAAAATTTGTGCCTTGACCGGCTTTGATGAAGGCGGCTTGTCATCGCGCCAAACGCCACCACGTTGTGAGGGCGGCCCACGTTGTGTTGGCTTCGAAAGGAGGGCGATGTTGAAATTTGGGCTGCTTTTGGCGCGGTTCCGCCGCGAATTGATGTTGGCTTGGACGCTACTTCGCGACCCCCGCACGCCCGCGGCGGCCAAGCTGGCGATCCTCGCAGCCGCTGTTTATGTGGTCAGTCCGATCGACCTGGTCACAGACTTCCTGCCCTTGCTTGGCTGGATCGACGACGGCATTGTGGCCTTGTTGCTCTTTCAGTTGGCGCAGCGCTTGCTGCCGCAGGAGCTGTTGGTGGCGCTCAAAGAGAAATCCAACCGCGCTGGACCGGGCTAGGCCTCAAATTTGGTACCACCAACAGGAATCGAACCTGTATCTAGCGCTTAGGAGGCACTCGTTCTATCCATTGAACTATGGCGGCAGAACGAGGATTTTAGTCGGGTATGGTGGGCAGCTGCTGTTAAGCAGGAGCCGATCGCCGTTCTGCTATCGTAGGCCCCACTAAGATATCTCGTATGCTGCTTTGCTTCAGAAACTTACTGCTTGCCGGTTGCTTTGTGCTCTGGGGCGTATCCGCTTGCCATGCCCAAGGATCAAGCACGGACAGCATCGCCGCCGCCGACCAGCCCGCCCCGCTCCTATTGTTGAAAGAGTCCAGTCGGTTCAGCTTGAACGACGCCGCTTTGGTATGGATTGATTCGACCGCACGCGCTGGCCTGAATGACGCGATAGCAGTTTTCGACGGCAAAGACAAGGCTAACCGACCCCACCTGCGAAAGTCTGGGGAAGGCCATTTACTGCACGGCAAAGCAATGTGGCTGCGGTTTACAGCACTCAACCTCAACGTCCAGGCGCGCTGGATGGCGCAACTTGAGCTGCCAACGACCGATCTAGCGACCTTTTATTACCAACGCGCCGATGGCAGTTGGGTTGAGCAGCAGGCGGGCGACAGCCTCCCTCGTTCCAAATGGTCAATTCAAGATCGGTATCCGGTGTTCGTTCTCAGTGAAGAGTCCGCGCGACCGGTAACCTACTATTTACGGGTCGCGCATGAGCGCACCACCTACTCAGCGGCGATTAATCTTTACAGCGCGGAGGAGGTGATCAGCTCGCGGCAGGTTGAAAACCTGCTGCTAGGCCTGTATTTGGGAATCTCACTGGCGGTGTTTGTGGTGTGCTTGACCAATACGCTGGCATTGAGATACCAAAACTATTGGCGGTATGCGGTCTATGTCGCCACCCTAGGTCTAGCGCAACTGGCATTTCTCGGCCTCGGTACGCAATACTTCACGCCTGAAGCCGTGCATTGGAATACCGTGGCCAGCTATGTGATGCCATCGTTTTCCATTGTGGCTGCGCTATGGTTCATACGATCATTGATCAGGCCTGCTCGCTTTTCGCAATGGATGGATACCTGGCTGGTGTCTGTCATCGTAAGTTTCTTTTTGTTGGCCCTCCTAGAGTCCTACTCGCCCACCATGCTGGGTTATCAACTCTCCAATGCTCTAACGCTGGTGAGCATGCTGACTCTTTACTTGGTCCTGCTGCGCAGTTGGTACATGGGTGACAAGAATGCAGCCTGGATTGCGTTGGGCTTTCTGCCGGTGGTGATTGCCGGTCTGTTCCCGTTGATGCGCAATTTTGGTTTGGTAACCACCGGATTTCTTTCTCAATATGCCGTAACGATTGGCTCAGCGATCGAGGTGCCTATTTTGATGTATGCGCTCATGCAGCGCTCTGCCACGCAGCGAGATTTACGCGTGAGGGAACAAGCACTGCGGCAACAAGATGCGCTAACTGGTCTAGCTGATGAGAGGCGAGTGATCGCCAAGGCGCATACTGCGATGCTGCGTGCCAGGCGCTTCAATCATCGCTTGGGTTTGATGCATGTCAGGCTTTCTAACTGTGAGCTGATTGCCAAGGAATTTGGTATGCAAACCGGCAACGCTGCTTTGCTGATTGCGGCGAGCCATCTCAATAGCGTGGCTCGCGATGTCGATCTTGTCGCGCGCCTTGAGGGGCCTAATTTCTTGTTGGTTTTTGAAGGACCAGTTACCGGACCACGACTCATCGAGGCCGCAACACAATTGCTCGCTAGATCCTTGCGGCCCTCGGAAGCTCTGCCAGTGGGGCAGCTGCTCAAGCTACAAATCAGTGTGGCCTTGCTTCCTGACGAGCAGTTAGATGCCGTGGGTGAGGACGCCAATACGGTCGTCAATTGGATGATCGGTCAGAGCGAGACTTCGCACGCAGATGCGCCTAACAAGGCGATTCGCGCGATCAATTTTTAGGTTGATCCCGCTTACTTGCTCAACAGCCGCATCGCGCCTTCTAGGCCTTGCAGCGTGAGCGGGAACATGCGGTCGTTCATCATTTGGCGCACGATGCCAATGCTTTGGCGGTACTCCCAAACGCCTTGCGGCTCGGGGTTGATCCAAGCGAACTTGGGGAAGGCTTCTGTTAACCGCTGGAGCCAAAGGCTGCCAGGCTCTTCGTTGTTGTATTCCACACTGCCGCCAGGTTGCAAAATTTCATAGGGGCTCATCGTGGCATCGCCCACGAAGATGAGTTTGTAATCCTTGTTGTATTTGCGAAGAATATCCATCGTCGGGAATTTTTCGGCGAAGCGGCGGCGATTGTTTTTCCACATGAAGTCATACACGCAATTGTGGAAATAGTAAAACTCCA
>JANPAK010000104.1:0-2263 GCA_031429925.1 Variovorax sp. | reverse complement strand
GCCTTAGGTGAGGGAACTCAAAAGCGGATGTGGGCAAATTCCTTTGCAAGCACTTGCCCGGTGGATACGTAAGCTCACCGCGCTAGGGGAAGGGTCTCTCTTGGCGTGAATCTACTCGGCTTGAGAAAGAGGGTGATACAGCATGCCCGTATCAGCCCTCAAAAAAAGCCCTGAACACGACTAGGCAGCTTTCTCTAGCGATCTGTCTCGCTTGCGCAGGGCGGGGGCAGCAAGCGCATCTATGATGTGCGCCATGAATTCAAACACTTCTCCTGCTTCTCACCCGCTGTATCCGCGCCTCCTCGCTCCCCTCGATCTTGGCTTCACCACCCTGAAAAACCGGGTGCTCATGGGCTCGATGCACACGGGGCTGGAAGAGGGCCGCGATTTAAGCCGCTTGGCGGCCTATTTCCGTGAGCGGGCAGAGGGCGAAGTGGGCTTGATAGTGACTGGCGGTTTTGCGCCCAACATCGCGGGCTGGACGAAGCCCTTTGCGGGCACGCTCTCCACCTCAGGCGCGGCCAAGCGCCATCGCGTGGTAACGGATGCTGTGCACGGCGCGGGCGGCAAGATCGCGCTGCAAATCTTGCACACCGGGCGCTATGCCTATCACCCGCTGGCGGTCGCGCCATCGCGCATCAAGGCGCCGATTGCACCGTTCACGCCTTTTGCCTTGTCTAGCAGTGGCGTGGAGCGCCAGATTCGTGCTTTTATCAATTGCGCCCAGAAGGCGCGAGATGCGGGCTATGACGGCGTTGAAATCATGGGCTCAGAAGGCTATTTGATCAACCAATTCCTTTCGAAGGCGACGAACCAGCGTGATGACGAATGGGGCGGCGATTACTCCAATCGAATGCGTCTGCCGCTTGAGATTGTGCAGCGCACGCGTGAGGCGGTGGGCAAAGACTTCATCATTATTTATCGCCTTTCGATGATTGATCTGGTGCCAGGCGGCAGCAGTTGGGACGAGATCGTCACGCTCGGCAAAGCCGTGGCGACCGGCGGCGCGAGCATCATCAACACTGGCATTGGCTGGCACGAAGCGCGCGTACCGACCATCGCCACCAGCGTGCCGCGTGCGGCCTTTGCTTGGGTGACGCAAAAGATGAAGGCCGAATTTGCGGCCAGTGGCATCACCACGCCGCTCGTCACCAGCAACCGCATCAACACGCCCGAGGTAGCTGAGCAGGTGCTCGTTGATGGTTGCGCTGATCTGGTGTCCATGGCCAGGCCGCTGTTGGCTGATCCGGATTTTGTGAAGAAGGCGCGACTCTCGCAAGCGGATCAGATCAACACTTGCATCGCCTGCAATCAGGCATGCCTCGATCATGCGTTCAAAAACAAGCTGGCCAGTTGTTTGGTGAACCCGCGTGCTTGCCATGAGACGGAGTTGGTCTATCGCCCCACGGTGGCGAAAAAGCGCATGGCTGTGGTGGGCGCGGGGCCTGCGGGGCTCACCGCAGCGACCGTGCTCGCAGAGCGGGGGCATGATGTGCATTTGTTTGACGCGGCGGCTGAGCTGGGCGGCCAGCTCAACTTGGCCATGCAAGTGCCTGGCAAAGAAGAGTTTCACGAGATGCTGCGCTACTTCAAGCGGCGGGTGGAAGTCACGGGCGTGAACCTGCAATTGGGCAAAAAGGTGGCTGCCAGCGATCTGAAGGATTTTGATGAAGTGATCATCGCCACCGGCGTGTTGCCGCGCGATCCCAAGATTGCCGGGCAGGATCACGCCAAGGTCTTGAGTTATATCGAGGTGCTGCGCGATAAAAAGCCTGTGGGCAAGCGCGTGGCGATCATCGGCGCGGGCGGTATTGGTTTTGATGTGGCCGAGTTTTTGGTCACCGGCGGGCATTCGACCACGACCAATCTCGCCGAGTGGCAGGCCGAATGGGGCGTAACGGACCCCGCCGCCGCGCCGGGCGGCTTGGTGGTATCTGGCCCGAAAGTGGAGCCTCCAGAGCGCCAAATCACGCTCTTGCAGCGCAAAGAAGGCAAGCTTGGTGAGAATCTTGGCAAAACAACGGGATGGATTCACCGCACCGCGCTCAAAATGAAGCAAGTGCGCATGGTGGGCGGGGTGAACTATGAGCGCATCGGCGACGAAGGCCTGATGGTGAGCGATGGCGAAAAACGCGAAAACCCCCGATGGATTGAGGTTGACACGATCGTGCTCTGTGCCGGCCAGCTACCGCTGCGCACGCTGGCCGATGATCTGCAGGCGTTGGGCAAGACGACGCATGTGGTTGGCGGCGCGAAGGAAGCG
>JANPAK010000103.1:0-2018 GCA_031429925.1 Variovorax sp. | reverse complement strand
TCTCGATCTCGTCCATGTTAAACAAGAAGGAGCGCAAAATTCGCGTCTTTTGCAGCACTTCCGGTGAAAGCAACAATTCCTCGCGACGTGTGCCAGATTTAGACAGTTCGATCGCTGGAAACACGCGCTTCTCATACAAGCGGCGCGACAGATGCACTTCGGAATTGCCCGTGCCTTTGAATTCTTCAAAAATCACTTCGTCCATTTTGGAGCCGGTATCAACCAACGCGGTGGCAATGATCGTGAGCGAACCACCCTCTTCAATGTTACGAGCAGCGCCGAAGAAGCGCTTGGGGCGCTGCAAAGCATTGGCATCCACGCCACCGGAGAGCACTTTGCCCGAACTGGGCACAACGTTGTTGTAAGCACGCGCGAGGCGAGTGATGGAATCGAGCAAGATTACGACATCTTTTTTGAGCTCGACCAGCCGCTTGGCGCGCTCAATCACCATTTCAGCCACGTGCACGTGGCGAGCCGCTGGCTCGTCAAAGGTTGAGGAGATCACTTCGCCGCGCACGCTGCGCTGCATGTCGGTCACCTCTTCAGGGCGTTCGTCCACCAGTAAAACCATCAAATGCACATCGGGATAGTTTGCGGAAATAGCGTGTGCGATATGTTGCATCATGACGGTTTTGCCGCTCTTGGGCGACGCCACCAACAAGGCTCGCTGGCCGCGGCCAAACGGCGCGATCAGATCAATCACGCGACCCGTGATGTTTTCGTCACTTTTGATATCTCGCTCCAGCTTCATCTGCTGGTTAGGGAAAAGCGGCGTGAGGTTTTCAAACATCACTTTGTGCTTGTTTGCTTCAGGAAGATCGCCATTGATTTTGTCAAGCTTGTTCAGCGCGAAGTAACGCTCACCCTCTTTGGGAATACGCACCTCGCCCTCGATCATGTCGCCTGTGTGGAGGTTAAAACGGCGTACTTGGCTGGGCGAGATGTAGATGTCGTCGGTGCTGGCGGTATAGCTGGCTTCTGGGCTGCGAAGAAAACCAAAGCCATCCGGCAGGATTTCGAGGACGCCATCGGCAAAAACAGTTTCGCCGTTGCGGGCGCGCATCTTAATCAGCGCAAACATCAGTTCTTGCTTGCGCAAGCGACCTGGGTTTTCAATACCAAATTCTTCGGCCTGTTTGACCAGATCGGAGACATGCTGTGCCTTGAGTTCGTTTAAATGCATGGAAAAACTCCAGTAGGGAGTTGAGAAAATACAACCGGGGAAGGTGAAACCGGAAAACGACAATCTGTCGAGGCCGGGAATAGAGGCAAGGCCAAACTAAGCTTGAACCTGTAATGCTGAAACTATAGCACTTTTTGAAAACACCCTCAAAGACCATCGGAGGGCCTAAAAGTTGGGATAATTTCCCCCTATGCTTTTATTGCTCTCGCCCGCCAAGTCTTTGGACTACGACACGCCTGCCCCCACAAAACTCACGCACACCTTGCCACAGTTTTCTGCACAAACGCGCGAGCTGATCGACCTACTGAAACCGCTCAGTCCGCTGCAAATTAGTGCCTTGATGGATTTGAGCGACCCGCTCGCGAGCCTGAATGTCGCGCGCTATGCTTCGTGGCGTACGAACTACACGGCGCAAAATGCCAAGCAGGCCATCTTGGCTTTCAACGGTGACGTCTACGAAGGCTTGGACGCGAAAACGCTGAAAGAGCGCGATCTCGCGTGGGCTCAAGATCATGTGCTCATGCTCAGCGGCCTGTATGGCGCATTGCGTCCGCTCGACTGGATGCAGCCCTATCGCTTGGAAATGGGTACTCGCCTAGCCAATGCACAAGGCAGCAATTTGTATAAGTTTTGGGGCTCGTCGATTTCTGAGCATATCAATGCAGTCTTGGCTGCTGAGAAATCGCCCGTGGTGGTGAACCTCGCGAGCCAGGAATACTTCAAGGCCGTTGAGCGCAAGGCATTGAAAGCCCGGGTCGTGGAGTGTGTGTTTGAAGAACACCGAGGTGGGAGTTACAAGGTCATCAGTTTCATGGCCAAGCGAGCGCGCGGCCTG
>JANPAK010000102.1:0-2644 GCA_031429925.1 Variovorax sp. | reverse complement strand
TGCAATGCACCGCCAAGTAATTCCAAGTCGGCACACGAGCCAAGTCAGGATACACCTTGGGCGACATATAGGCCTGCGGGCCCATGAAGATGACCAAGGCTTGGGGGCGAGCCTGCAGAAACTTCCAATGTGGATTGGGTTTGGCCACATGGCCGAGCAGCGTGAAGCCGCTATCTAATTCGATCAAATGCAAAGGCAGATGCGTGACGTAAGGCAGGCCTTCATCGTCGTTAGAGATCATCATGGCAAACGGATGCTCTCGCATCAGCCGTGCGGCCAGCGCTGGATCACTGCTTTTGTCAAACTGCGGCGGAAGATAAACACTCTTGTGCATAGCGGTCGCTCAGAATCAATGATGGTTTGAGATGGGGTTTAACGCGTCACGATGGGGAAGGTGCCTGGCGCCTTGTCCATCAGGCCCAGAAACTTTACCAAATCAATTCGGCTTCCTTTGACCTTTAGCTCGTCGCTGAGCAACGTGTCTTTGGCACCCGCCGTGCCCGCGATCACTTTGACCAGGATACCGCGCGTCAGGCTCAGCGTGGCATTGGCATCGGGCGCTGCGGGCGCGGCTTTGAAATGCATCACTGCGTTTTCCAGCCAGAGCACATAGCTTTCCTTGGTGTCCGTCAATTCCAAATTGATCTTGAGGTTTTTCCCAGCGGCATCTGGCCCATTGATCGAGCCGGCCATGGCCTCCAAAAAGCGCTCGGTCGGCACTTGGCCGAGCATGTCAATCGCGTTGGCTTTGGAGATACCCGTCTTGGGCGGGCCTTCGCGCAGTTCCATCGCGGCGCTGAGGTAGGCGTTGCGCCACGTGGCTGCTTCGCTCATGTAGCCCATTTGATCGTAGGTTTTGGCGAGCAGGGTTTTGGCGGCTTGGTTTTTGCTATCGGCCATCACCGCGTGAGAAAGCAGCTCTGCGGCCCAGCGGTAGTCGCCTTGGTCATAGGCCTGCTGGGCAGCGGCAAGGGCTTTGTCGGCGCCGATCAAGGCCATGTAGCGTTTGCCCGATTCCACCGGCGTATGCGGGTTGAGATTGGCTGGGTTGGCGTCATAAAACCCGAGGTAAAACTGATACACCGCCTTGACGTTGTGCCTTAAGTCACCATAGTAGCCGCGTGCGCCAAGGTGCTTCTGCAGGCTCTCGGGCAGTTGAATCTGGTCGGCAATCTCGCGTGGGCCGAAGCCTTGGTTCATCAACCTCACGGTTTGGTCATGGGTGTATTTGTAAACATCGCGATGCACGGTGATGAACTCGCGAATCCGCGCCTGCCCCCAGATCGGCTGGTTGTGTTGGCCAATGTAGATTTCGGTATCGCCGAGGTTGTCCAGCGCCTGCTGCAGATACTTCGACCACTGCAAAGCATCGCGCGCTTTGGCGCCGCGGATGGGCAGCAGGTTGTGCATGGTTTGCGAGAGAATTTCTGCGCCGTTGTAGAGCTTTTTATCTGGGATGCTGAAGGTCATTTCGGCGGGGCATTCTGCGCCAGGGGTGTTGTGAAACACGAAATCCACGCCATCCAGCTGCATCGGCTGCATGGCTTTAAGGATGATCCAATTGGGATGCAACACGCCCACCGAGCCATACACCACATCTTTGCCTAGACCCGTGTCAATATTGCCGGTGGCGGAGCGCGGCAGGTTTTTGCCGAACTGATACATCGAGCGCCGCCCCATGCCCGTGCCGACCAAGATGTTTTCGCTGGTGGCCTCCTCCATGAAGCCATAAGAAGCCACGATGGGAATCTTGCGTTCGGCCGCATCCTTGGCTGAAATCACGCCCAGTGTGCCGCCAAAATGATCTACGTGGGCATGCGTGTAAACCAAAGCCGTCACCGGCTTGTTGCCCAAATGCTTGCGCGCAAAGGCCAAGGCAAACTCAGCAGACTCTTTCGCGGACAGCGGATCGACCACGATCCAGCCCGCCCGGCCTTCAATCAGCGTCATATTGGCAATATCGAAACCGCGCAATTGCCACACGCCATCCGTCACCTTGTACAAACCCACCTGCGCATTGAGCTGCGCACGCCGCCATAAGCTGGGATTCGCTGTGTCTGCTGCCTTGCCATCGAGAAAGGCATAGACATCAAAGTCTTTGAGGACGGTGCCATCGGCGGCCACAATTCTGCCGCTGGGCTTAGCAATGAAGCCGCGCTTGGCGTCTTCGAAGTCTTGTGGGTCATCGAGCTTGAGGCCTTTGGCCATAGCTGCATTGGCTTGCTGCACGTGGGTGCTTGCGGCCGAACCACCCTGCCCCGCGCCCGCCCCGCCGCCGCTCTGTTGCCCGCAGGCCATCAACGCTAAGCAAAGCGCCGCGGCTATACTGGTTTGCACAAATCTCATGGATGTCTCCTCACTCAACTTTGGACTTTGAGTTCATTGTGAACGGAAATAGGCCAACATGGTACTCAAGGCGCCTGGCCAAATAGGCCAGGATTCTCTGCAACCAAGCGTTGACCGACGTGCCTAGAGCCATTCAGATTGAGGTGATGCTTATCGCGATACAAAATCTGATCTCCAAGAGTCATCCGACAGGCCTTATCGTCACAAAGATACTTTGCAATTTTGATGATTTTCACGTGAGGTCTCATCTGAGTCACCTTGTCAAAGGTATCGGCATACGCCTTGGCCTGCTGGTTGG
>JANPAK010000101.1:0-1949 GCA_031429925.1 Variovorax sp. | reverse complement strand
AAGAATAAGAGGTAGGATAGGGTATTGGGGGGGGCTTCAGACCACGATAATTGGGGTGAAATGTTGTCGCCGCCTTGATTGGGGCACAAGTAATTAGAGCCAACAAAGCCAAATTCATGCCAGGATTCGCTGGTCAAATTCATGGCTAGGCTAGGTCCGCAGACCAGTAGCACAAAGAGCAATACTAGTTTTTTAACCATGGGTGTTCCTTAGGTGGAATGATAAAATCTTGGGTGAATGATATCAGGGATGAGCCGACTGTGCCACTGGCGCTGGGCTCGGTGCTCGATTGAGCAAGGTTCAGCGGTTGAAGAGGTCTCTAATAGATAGGGGATTGCACAGAAAAACTGTGGCTAGTCAGAGGTCGACCCATGGAGCTGTGAATCAATTTGTGTAAACGACCATAATCGCTTGTATAAATATGACTGACTGTGCTCATCAATCACAGCTGCATCATAACATAAATTTAAAAAAATGAAATCAAAATATACGATATTGTGACTCGCTATATCATGGCCCGCCTCCTTGTCATTTTAGTTGAGGTCGTCGGCGCTGAATTTAATTAGATGAAAATAGAGCGCCTAACGACTGCCACGCTTATCTCATTACAGCCTGCCCTCTGGGAAACGGTCTTCAAACATGATCCTGAATCGGCTTAGTGCAGGCCCCCAATTATGAATTGGCATGGTCCATTTCTTGGAAATATTCTTTAATGCCAAATAAAGTTGCTTGGTAGCAGCTTCATCTGATGGAAACGCGCGCTTATTTTTGATCACTTTTCTTAAGCTCATGTTGAGTGATTCAATCGCGTTAGTAGTGTAGATCACCTTGCGTATATCAGCGGGATACTCGAAAAATGGGCTGATTCGGTGCCAGTGAGTCATCCACATCTTGCCAATCGCAGGAAATTCTTTTTCCCATTTTTCTGAAAAATCCGTTAACGCAATTTCGGCCTCATCAATGGTTTTTGCCCCATAAATCAGCTTTAAGTCAGCAG
Organism: Variovorax sp.; assembly: GCA_031429925.1. Taxonomy (GTDB): domain Bacteria; phylum Pseudomonadota; class Gammaproteobacteria; order Burkholderiales; family Burkholderiaceae_C; genus JANMDU01. The sequence goes on along the minus strand of JANPAK010000101.1, from coordinate 952 downwards.
CAACTATTTTTCGCTGTTTCCAGCCTACATACTTGAGCGAGTTGCGAACCATATGTACGATACAAAGCTGAACCTGTGCTTTGGGATAAACCGCTTCTATGGCTTCAGGGAAGCCTGTGAGACCATCCACGCAGGCTATGAAGATGTCCTCTAAACCCCGATTCTGTAGCTCTGTGAGCACATTGAGCCAAAACTTAGCCCCTTCATTCTGACTAACCCAAATCCCCAGCAACTCCTTCTGACCTTCCATATTAACGCCCAGTGCTAAATAAAAGGCTTTATTGATAATGCGCTTATCCTCATGAACCTTAATAACCAAGGCATCCAAATACACGATGGGATAAATGCTATCGAGAGCCCTAGATTGCCAAGCTTTGACCTCTTCTAGAACTTCATTGGTCACATTTGAAATTAATGTTGCTGATACTTCAACGCCGTAAAGCTCTTGAAGTTGAGCTTGGATATCTCGCGTAGAGGTGCCACGTGCATACATCGCTAGAATTTTATCATCAAATCCTTCAAATCGAGTTTGATTTTTGGGGATTATTTGGGGCAAAAAAGTGCTATTACGATCGCGCGGGACGCTCAGAGGCAGCTCGCCGTGTTCAGATTTTAGGGTTTTATTAGTGTGCCCATTGCGAGAATTGCCACTGTTGTTACCTAAAACATCATGCTTATCATAGCCAAGGTGCGTTGTCAGTTCACCCTCAAGTGCGCGCTCTAGAATCGCTTTAGTCAATTGCTTAACCAGGCCGGATTGGCCTAAAATCTCCTCAGGGCTGTTGAAGCCCTTTAGAAGCTCATCAATCAGTTTAGTGTCGAATCGCTTGCCTTGCTTTGCCATAATCAGTTCTCCTTGATAGGTAGTTTAACTGACTATGATCATTTACACATAATTATTTACAGCCCCTCCATGCGCAATTATTTTACCCATAATGGATCCCCTTATTTT
>JANPAK010000100.1:0-2002 GCA_031429925.1 Variovorax sp. | reverse complement strand
GGCGCGCAGCGCATCGTGCTGCTGAACATGCCGGGCATCACCAACACGCCACGTTTTCAGACCGTGCTGGACGGCATCGGGGCGGCGGCTGGCGCGCCGGCGCGGGCGCAGAGCGAAACGTTGTTCAAGAGCTGGGTCGAGGCTTTCAACAAACAGCTCGCCACGCGCGTGGCCGGTAACAGCGCCATCGCTTTGGTGGACTTCTACACCTCGTTCAACGACCAGGTTTCCACCCCCGCGCAATATGGTCTGAGTAACGCCAAAACGGCCGCCTGCCCGGCTGTGGGCGTGGGCAATGATGGTCTGCCCACCTACAGCTTTCCCACCTGCACGTCGGCGGCGCTGTCCGCGCTGCCGCCTCCTGCTGGCGCCACGGGCAGGGCGGACTGGTGGAAGACCTATGCCTTTTCCGACGGCTTCCATCCCACGCCCTACGGCCACCAACTGCTTGCGCAGTTGATCTCGCGCACGCTGTCCCAAGTGGGCTGGCTCTGAACTCCACGGAGACATGGACATGAACCCCAACCCACAGCGTCTTGCAGCCCGTTCAACCCCCACAGCGCGATGCGCTTGCCGCGCCAGCGTGGCCTCGGCGGCCTTGGTCGCCATCACGGCGTCCGTGACTGCAGGCAGCGCGTGGTCACAAAGCGCAGGCACCTTGCTCGGCCGTATCGGTGCGACGCAAATCAAGCCCGAAGCCGACAACGGCGGCACGCTCAGCGCGCCCAGTTTTGCCAACACCCGTGCGGTGGTCAAAGCCAACACCCAGCCCACCGGCGGACTGACCTACATGGTGACCGACCATGTCGCCATCGACGTGCCACTGAGCCTGGGCTTCAAACACGACATCGAAGGTGCCGGCGCGATTGCCGGCGTGGGCAAGATCGGTGAAGTCAAGGCGCTGCCGGTGACCTTGTTTGTGCAGTACCGGTTGCTGAACGCGAGCAGCCCCATTCGCCCCTACATTGGCGTGGGGCCCACCTACGCCAAGTTCTACAAGGCGCGCAGCACGCTGGCCTTGACTTCGCTGACCGGCGGCACACCGGCCAACCCGACCACGATTTCTATCGATTCAAAATTCACCTTCAGCGCCCAATTGGGCTTGAGCGTGAACATCACACCGGCGATTTTTATCGACGCGCACATCGTCAAGACACCGCTGAAAACACGCACCACCTTGTCCACCGGTCAAACGCTGGACGGCAAGCTGGACCCCACCACGGTGGGCTTGGCGGTGGGCATGAAGTTCTGAGCGACGAGGCGAGCCCAGGCGCCTGAGGCGCGGAAATGCTGCGCGGTGCCGTCAAAGGCGCCGGCGTTGGCGCCGGTCTTCGATCAGTTTCACGCTCAAGATCACCAGCGCCAGTGCCAAGGTCACCAGGTTGGCCGCCACGATGGGCCACTGCCCCAGCAAAAGGCCATACACCAACCACAGCGCCACGCCGACCGTGAAGGCGCTGTACATGCCCAGCGAAATGCCACTCACATTTCGGGTACGCAAAGTCAGCAGCGCTTGCGGCACAAAGGACGCTGTGGTCAGCGTGGCGGCCAAGTAGCCGATGGTGTCTTGAAGGCTCATGGGCACGATGATGGCACGGCTAAACTGGCTCAATGAATCCCGTGCTGCTGGCCTTTGACACCTCGACCGACATCTTGGTCGCTGGCCTGTCATCGCGTGGTGGGACGCGCACCGTTTGTGCGCCAGGGGGTGCTGCGGCATCGACCCACTTGCTGCCGCAGCTCAAAGCGCTATTGGCGCAAGCAGGTCACCAATGGTCCGATCTGCAAGCCATCGCTTTTGGCCAAGGCCCGGGCGCTTTCACCGGGCTGCGCACCTCCTGCGCGGTGGCCCAGGGCCTGGGCCTGGGGCTGAATTTGCCGCTGCTGGCCATCGACAGCCTGCAGGTGGTGGCTGAAGATGCCCGCCACCAATGGGCCGCGGCACGGAGATGGGCGCCGCAGCTGCTGGACATTGGCGTGGTGATGGACGCGCGCATGGACG
>JANPAK010000099.1:0-3176 GCA_031429925.1 Variovorax sp. | reverse complement strand
AGCGAGAGATCAGCAAACATCTTGGCAATCTGCTCATCCGAGCCAACATCGCAATCAAAAATCAGCTTCGAGCCAAAATCCGCCGCAAACTCCGTGATCCGATCCTTAAACCGCTCCCCCACATAAGAAAACGCCAACTTCGCCCCCTCCCGGTGACAAGCCTTGGCAATGCCATAAGCAATCGAGCGATTCGACAGAACGCCGGTGATGAGCAGTTTTTTGCCAGTGAGAAAACCCATGAAGATGCCTCTTTATTTTTTTCAGTAGAAATATAGTCGGAATTGTCGCATGCGGCTAGCCCATGCCGATTGCAAAAAATTTATGCATAGAATCAAGCAAGGAGACACTTGTTGATATCTGACACCCGCGCCCAACAAAGCATGGATGCGCTGCTGATTGCAGCGGGGTGGGCTGTGCAAGATTTGAAGCCGACCCGAATCGTCGTCGAAGCCGAAGCCGAATTCGAGGTCGAGGTCGACATTAGCCTTCTGCGCACGCTGGCTTTGCGGCTGGCGGCATAGGCAAATGCGTTTCCAGTAAATCAATAGGACAAGGCAAAGTACATATGCGGTTCTTGCTGGATACCAATGTTCTGATTCCGCTTGAAGATTCGCAACTACCATTGGAGCCAAGTCTCACGTCCTTTGTTCGCTTGGCGCATTTGCATGGGCATGTGCTGCTTTATCACCCAGCTTCCGAGGATGACATTCGTGAAGACAGGAATGTCGATCGCCGCAAACAGACACTACGGCGCCTAGAGCAGTATGAGCGCCTTGACTCACGCCCCATATGTCCTTGGAATGTTGACGGAATGCGTGTCAATGATTCTCGCGACAACGAAATCCTTTATGCGTTGTCATTGAATGCTGCCAATGGCTTAGTGACTGAGGATCGGGGAATACATGACAAGGCGAAAGCGCTTGGCATTTCGAACCGGGTCTACACGATTCAAACAGCGAATGACCAGCTACTGCGACTACATCGACAGGTCGTTCTCGCACTGCCAAATGTCAGCGAGGTGGCCCTTTATAGCCTTACGCCGCAACTCGGCTCTACGTTTTTCGACAGCCTACGCGAAGGCTACCCAGAATTCGATGATTGGTTTGCCCGAAAGGCTCGGGCCGGGGTGAGGGCGTGGATATCCAAGGATGAGACAGGCGACGTCGGGGCTATTTGCATTTATGACCGCCAGACTCGTGAGCCTATTACTGACAATTTGGTGTTACCCCGGGAGGCGCTCAAGTTGTCCACGTTCAAAGTAGGTGACACGCATCGCGGCCGGAAGATCGGCGAGCTTTTCTTAAAAGCTGCGTTCCGGTACGCAACAGAGCATGGTCTTGAGCACATCTTTATTCATGGTGACATGGACAAGCACCATTTTCTGTTTGATCTACTAGTTGACTTTGGGTTTGAACATGTTGGATCGCACCCCGGTAGCGATGGTCGGGACGCGGTGTATCTGAAACATCATCCGGTAGTCCCTCCTGCACCTCATGCTCCATACTTGGAATATCACTGCAAATACTTCCCTCACTTTTGTTCAGGGCAGGAGGTTGCTAAGTTTGTGGTGCCGATTCGACCTGAGTTTCATCGAATCTTGTTTCCAGATTACCAATCGGTGGCCGATCATCAACGTGACATGTTCCCTGTTGAAAACTACGCAGGAAATGCAATCAAGATGGCGTATCTGTCACATGCTCAAACCAACACCATCGAACCTGGCAGCATTTTGCTTTTTTATCGCTCAGGCGATGACCAATCACTTACTAGTATCGGAATTGTTGAAAGTTATGAACAGTTAACTGATGCCGATGCGATCATTTCAAAGGTTAAGCGGCGTACTGTCTATACGCTAAGCGATATACAGAAGATGGCAGAGAAGCCGACACGTGTGCTTCTTTTTCGTTTTGTGCGGCATCTGGTACGCCCAATACCCCGTGCTGAGTTAATACAACATCGCGTCCTCAACGGACGCCCTCAAAGCCTTACTTCAATTTCACATGACGCGTTTCAGTCAGCTATTGCAATCGGCGGATAACCCCGTCCTCATTTCCGTGCACCCGTTCTTTGCTGCTGAGATAGCTGCTGGGCGCAAGCGCGTAGAGTTTCGTCGGCGGTGGTCGAACAAGCCCACTGGCGCGCTTGTGGTGTATGCGACTGCACCGGTCAAGGCCATAGTCGCAGTCGTCGAAGTTGCTCATGTTAGGCACGAAAGCAGTCCCCAACTCTGGGAGACTTGCAAATCATTTGGCGGTGCCATTACACGTGCAAGGCTGCGGGAATACATGCACGACCTTGATCAAGGCGTTGCAATTCTTTTGGGGCGCCGCTTTGTGCCCAAAATTGCGATCAGCCCGCAGCTGGCATTCGGTGGGACCTTTGTTCCTCCGCAGTCTTACCGGTATCTACGATCCGAGGAGGTTGATTCGCTGATTGAACTATTTGAGGAGCAAAAATGATCTTTCTAGGAGGTGTTCATGGCGTTGGTAAGACGTCAATGTGCGCTGGTGCTTCGCAGCGATTTGGCCTGCGAGTTATCAGCGCAAGCGCCATCATTCGTGAAGAGCGCGTACGGCCCTCCTCGGACTCGCGGACAGCTGTATTAAACGTCGGTGGAAATCAGGAGCTGCTCGTTCGTGGTGTGCACCGGATCGTTGCGGATTTTCCAGAAAGGCATCTACTGGATGGCCACTTTGCCTTGCGAACCTTAGCAGGAAGCATCGAGGAAATTGATACCGATGTTTTCCGCGCGATTGGCGTCAGCGGGCTAATTTGCCTTATCGATGATCCAGGGGCGATAGCTCAACGATTGGCAGCCCGAGATGGTGAAGTACATGATGTCATTGCCATTTCACAACTTCAAGCGGCAGAACTTAGGTCTGCAAAGGCGGCTTCTCGAACTTTGGGGCTTGGGCTGACCGTGATACAAGCCTTCGATGTTCCCGCCTTTGAAGTTTGTTTGAGGGCTTGCTAGATGCAGTTTCCCGAGAGATAAATATATGGTGACTACTCCCTTTTCCCTCCGCATCTTCGTCGCCGACGGCGACCCCGATGGTCTGCGTATCGTCGAAAAATCCAACTGGATCGGCAAGGCGCTGGTGTTTCCGCGTGCGTTGCTGCCGCAGGTGAAGGCCCGGCCTGAGCTGGCGCAGACTGGGGTGTATCTGCTGCTGGGG